>DASYTI010000234.1 GCA_036002485.1 Candidatus Methylomirabilota bacterium
CTATCCCGAGGTCATCCCCGAAGGACTGCGGATGCTGCGGGGCGGCGGCTGCTACCTCGAGGTGGGCAGCATCGCGCCCGGCAACATCTTCAGCTACGACGCCACCGCCCTCGTCCGCGGCAACTCGCGGCTCGTGGCCACATCCAATTACTCACCGTGGGCGCTCGAGCAGTCCCTCGCTTTCCTTCGGCGCAATCTCAAGCGGTTTCCCTTCGAGCGGCTCATCTCCCACGTGTTTCCGCTCGAGCGCATCTCGGAAGGCTTCCAGCAGGCGGACTGGATGCAGCGCCAGGGCGCGCCGCACGAGAAGATCTCCCGCGCGGCCATCGCCATGTGAGCCTCAGCGCCCCTGGAACTGGGGGCGCCGCTTCTCGGCGAAGGCCTTGACGCCCTCCTGGTAATCCTGGCTGTTGAAGCAGTCGGCGATCAACTTGTCGAGCAGGGCGAGGTCGCGCTGCGCGGCCGGCTTGACGAGCTGCTCCACGGTGGCCTTGGCGGAGCGGATGGTCAGCGGCGCGTTGCGCGAGATCGTGATGGCATAGTCCCGCGTGAAAGTCTCCAGCTCCGCCTTGGGCACTACGTGGTTGACCAGCCCCATGCGGAGGGCGTCCTGGGCGCTCCAGTCGGTCCGCGCGGTGAAGAAGATCTCTTTCGTATACGACGGGCCGATCAGATCCATCAACTTTTCCATGCCGTGGTAGTGGTAGCCGAGGCCCAGCCGGGCCGCGGGAATGCCGAAGCGCGCCTCGTCCGAGGCGATCCGCATATCGCAGTTCAGCGCGATGCTGACCCCGCCGCCCACGCAGTAGCCGTGAATCATGGCGAGGAGAGGCTTGGCCAGGCTGGCGAGCGCCTCCTGCCCGCGCGCGTTGATCTTTCGATACTCCGCCTCGTCGTCCATGTTCTTTCGCCGGTCCTTGAACTGCGAGATGTCGGCGCCGGCCACGAAGGCCTGGTCGCCGGCCCCGCGCAGGATGACCACGCGGATGGCGTCATCGGCGACCAGATCTTTGACGTAGTCGGGCATGAGCTGCCACGTCTCGAAACCCACGGCGTTTCGCTTCTCCGGCCGGTTGAAGATGATCCAGCCGATGGGTCCGTCTTTTTCGAGGAGGAGAGGCGCGTCCTGGCTCATGGTTGTTCTCCAGGTGATGCGGGGTCGTGTCCTACGCCGTATGGCCGTAGGGTAGCGGGGCCAGCGTCAAAGCACAAGCCTGCGATAGGTGACCCCACGCCCTGCCGCATGGGCAACGTGCGTGCTACTGTCCCAGCCATGGCGAAGACCGAGCTGAGCGGCTCCGAGCGCTTCCCTGGACCCATGAGCGAGGAGACGCCGCTCGGCGTCCTCGTCGGAAGGCTCGCGCAGGCGGATCCGAACCGTCCGGCCATCTCGTGCGCAGGGGAGTCGGTCTCGCGAGCCGAGCTGGAATCGCGCACGAACCGTCTGGCCCGCGCCTACCGCGAGCTCGGCGTGATCCGCGACTCGTTCGTCACCATCGGTCTTCCAAACGGGATCGGCTTCTTCGAGGCGACGATCGCCGCCTGGAAGCTTGGCGCGACTCCGCAGCCGATCTCGTCCCGGCTGCCCGCCGCGGAACGAAGCGCGATCATCGATCTCGCGAACCCTTCTCTCGTCGTCGGGGTCGACCCGTCGGAGGCCCCCGGCCGGACCACCGTCCCCGCGGGGTTCGAGCCCGACTCCTCGCTGCCGTCGGACCCGCTGCCCGAGGTGGTCGGCGCGTCATTCAAGGCGCCGACCTCCGGCGGGAGCACGGGGCGGCCGAAGCTCATCGTGGCGACACAGCCAGCCACGTGGGAGGGGATCGCGGGGTTCGCAACGCTCCTGCGGGTGCCGCAGGACGGCGTGCACCTGGTGACCGGTCCCCTCTACCACAATGGCCCCTTCATGACTTCCGTGCTCGCGCTGCTCAGCGGTAACCATGTCGTGGTCATGCCGCGATTCGACCCCGCCCTCGCCCTCGCCCTCATCGAGCAGCACCGGGTCGATTGGATGTACGCGGTGCCGACGATGATGCACCGCATCTGGCGGCTGCCCGAGGACGAGCGCACCCGACACGACCTGTCGAGCCTGCGCGTGGTGTTTCACATGGCGGCCCCGTGCCCCATCTGGCTCAAGGAAGCCTGGATCGACTGGCTCGGCGGTGATCGCATCCTCGAGCTCTACGGAGGGACGGAAGCGCAGTCCTTCACGGTCATCACCGGCAGCGAATGGCTCGAGCACCGGGGCTCGGTCGGCCGCCCCGCTTTCGGCGAGATGCGGGTCCTCGACACCGACGGGAACGAGCTGCCTCCGGGCCATGTGGGTGAGATCTGGATGCGTCGTGGCGAGGGCGCGCCGCCGTCCTACCGGTACATCGGGGCCTCTGCGAAGTCGCGTCCGGGCGGCTGGGAGTCGCTCGGCGACATGGGTCGCGTGGACGAGGAGGGCTACATCTATCTCAGTGACCGCGACACCGACATGATCCTGGTCGGCGGCGCGAACGTGTATCCCGCCGAAGTCGAGGCCGCGCTCGACGAGCACCCGAAGGTGACATCCTCGTGCGTGATCGGGCTGCCCGACGACGAATACGGCAACGCGGTGCACGCGATCGTGCAGGCACTCGAGCCGGTCACGGGCCCGGAGCTCGACGAGTTCCTGCGTTCGCGGCTGGCGAAGTACAAGCGGCCCCGCACCTACGAGTTCGTGACGGCGCCCCTGCGCGGGGACGATGGAAAGGTCCGTCGCACCGCGCTGCGCGCCGAGCGCCTCGCCAAGGGCGGAGGGCCGCCGGGGCGCTAGGCCACTACCTCGGGCCTGCGAGCTCCAGGAACGCCCCGGCGATACGCTCGGGAAGCGTGGCGTCCCCGCGCTTTCGGCTCCAGCCGAGATCGTGCCCGCCGGTCACATTCAGCCGCGCCGTCCGTCCAGGAATCAGCGCCCGCGCTGTGTCCAGCTCGGCGAGCGAGCCGAACGGATCGGTCGTCCCGTGCACGAAGAGCGTGGGCACGCGGAGGTCTGGAAGGTGGGCGGTGCGGAGATTTTGGGGACGGCCGGGCGGATGCAGCGGGTAGGACTGGAGGAGCAGGGCGCTGGCCAGCGCGGGCTCGACGGCGAGGAGCATGGAAGCCTGGCGGCCGCCGTAGGAGTGGCCGCCGAGGAAGAGGCGGCCGCTGACGCGCTCGCGGAGCACGCGGAGCGCGGCGCGTAGCCCTTCGCGGTCGCGCGCGGCGCCGGCGGGCGAGGGCCCACCGCGCGGCCGGGCCTGGCGATAGGGCAGGTCACAGCGCAGGACGGCGACGCCGCGCGCAGCGAACGCCTCGGCCACCGCCACCAGCAGCGGCGCGTCGGCGTTGCCGCCCGCCCCGTGGGTGAGGACGAGGCCGTCGGCGCCGCTCAACCCGGCCGGGTGCAGCACGCCGCGGACGGGTGGGTCGCCGGCGACGTCGACGCGCTCGACGTTCCGCCCAGGCGGCGGGACCAGCGTCAGCCCTTGACCGCGCCCGCGGCGAGCCCCTTGACCACGAATCGCTGACCGATGAAGTAGAGGACGGCGATGGGGATCGAGGCCAGGATGGCGCCGGCCATGAGCTGCCCCCAGATGTACTGGTCGCCCACCACCATCATCGAGAGCTTGATGGGCACCGTCATCGTCGTGTGGTCCGAGGTGAAGACGAGGGCGAGGAGGAACTCGTTCCAGGCCAGGGTGAACGAGAAGATGGCGGAGGCGACCAGGCCCGGCGCCGACAGGGGCAGCAGGATGCGGAAGAGGGCGCCGATCTTGGTGCATCCGTCCACCATCGCGTGTTCCTCCAGCTCGGCGGGAATGCTCCGGAAGTACCCCATGAGCATCCAGGTGCAGAAGGGCACCGTGAACGAGAGGTACGTCAGCATGAGCGACTTGAGGGTGTTGCCGAGGCCGAGGGCGACCACGATCGCGTAGAGCGAGACGAAGAGCATGGCGGTGGGCAGCACGTACTTGAACAGGATGAAGCGCCCGATCCACTCCCGTCCCCGGTAGCGGTAGCGCACGATGCTGAAGGCGGCCATGGCGCTCACCACCACGGTGACCGCGGTGGTCGTCGACGCCACCGCGAAGCTGTTCCAGATGTTTCTCAGGAGGTCCTCGCGCTGGATCACGCGGACGAAGTGCTGGAGGGTCGGCCGGCTCGGGAGGTAGCTGAAGTCCTCGTAGAGGTCCTTGTTCGTCTTGAGCGCGGTGGTCACCATCCAGAACAGCGGCACCGCGACCATGAGGACGAAGCAGGCGAGCAGGCCGTAGGTGAGGACCCGGATGGAGAGCGGCTCACGCATGACGGGGGCTCCTCACGCGTCGGCTTTCTTCTGGAGGAGAATCGTGACGGCCAGCACGAGGGCCACGAGCAGGGGCAGGAAGAGCGTGGAGACGGCCGCCGCCTCGCCCAGGCGGAGGTTCACCATCCCCATCACGTAGACGAGCATCGTGTAGACCATGGTGGCGTCGGACGGTCCGCCGCCCGTCAGGAGATAGACCGGCTCGAAGGCGTTCGCGGTCCAGATCGTCGAGAGGAGCAGTACCACCCCGATGATGTGATAGAGCCCGGGCAGCGTGATGTGCCTGAACTGCTGCCACCGGGAGGCGCCGTCCACCTGGGCGGCGTCGTAGAGCTCCTGCGCGATGGTCTGCATGCCGGCGAGGAAGGAGATCGCGAAGAAGGGGAAGGCACGCCAGGAGTGGGCGATGATCACCGACACCATGGCCGTGCTGCGATCGGAGAGGAACGCGATGGGGCCCGCCACGAGCCCGAGGTCGAGGAGGGCGTGATTCAAGAGCCCGCTCAGCGGGTCGTAGAGCCAGCGCCACACGAGGTAGACCACGAAGGCCGGCATCACCCAGGGCAGGAGCAGGAACGCGCGGAAGAAGTTGCGCCCCCGGATCTGCTGGTTGAGCACCAAGGCCACCGCCATCCCGACCACGAACTTGATGGCCAGCGCGCTGACCGTGAACACGAAGGTGTTGACGAGGGCGGCGCTGAACTGCGGCCACGCGATGACGTAGCGGAAGTTCTTGAGGCCGACGAAC
The DNA here is from genome assembly GCA_036002485.1 of Candidatus Methylomirabilota bacterium. Lineage (NCBI taxonomy): Bacteria > Methylomirabilota (SeqCode) > Candidatus Methylomirabilota bacterium. The sequence goes on from DASYTI010000234.1 coordinate 5,061, forward strand.
TGGCCCACCGACCCGACGGTCTTGTCCGTGAAGCTGAGCCAGATCGCGTAGAAGAACGGGTAGAGGACGAGCCCCACGAGCATGAGCACGGTGGGGAGGAGGAGGGCCTTGCCCCAGAGCTCCTCGCGTGCCCGTGACGACGGCCGCCGGACCGTCCACCCCTGCGACGGAATGGCGACGTCGATGGATCGCGGCCGGATGGCCATGACGCCCGTCCGCTACGCGTACTTCGCGTAGATCTTGTTCAGGACGTCGAGCGTCTCCGCGAACGCCTTGTCGCGAGACCAGTTGTCCACCACGATCCGCTGGAGCATGCGGGAGATCGTCGTGTTCGTGCTCTGCTCGCGCCAGGCGTCGTTGAAGACGTCCGGGTGGCTCTGGACCTCGCCGCGGAGCGACAAGTCGATGAGGCCCTTCATGAAGGGCTTCTTCTTCCAGACCTGGAAGTCGAGATACGATTTTAGAACTGGACCCCACTGGCTGACGAGCATCTCCTGGTCCATCTTGTCGTGGTCCATGGAGTCGAGCAGGAACTGCTTGGCCAGCTCGGGCACCTTCGTGTACTTCAGGATCGCGCGCGAGCCGTACGTGAGCGGCTGGATCAGCCCCTTGGGCCCGCGAGGGAACGTGTAGTGCCCGGTCTTGGCCAGGAGCTCGGGGTTGTTCTCTTCGAGCCACAGGGAGATGGTGATGGGGTTCAGGACGAACACGGCCTTGCCGGACTGGTAGGTGGAGTTGTTCATCGTGTTGTCCCACGTGGTCACGCCGGGCGGGAGCGTGCCGGACTTCCAGACCTCGGTGAAGTAGTCGAGGAACTCCCACACCTCCTTCTTGTGGTCGCCCAGGATGATGCGCTTGCCCGCCTGGTCGGCGAGGCGGGCCCCGTAGCTCTTCATGATGTCTTCCCAGACCTGCGAGTCCGTCTGGTTGCTCACGGGAATCCCGAGCCCGTAGGTCTTCGGGGGCTGCTGCACCTTCTTGGCGTAGGCGAGCAGGTCGACCCAGGTCGCGGGGGGCGGCGTGAGACCGGCTTGCTTGACCAGGTCGTCACGGCCGATCAGCATGAAGCCCTGGAGGCCGTAGAGGATGTGGTGCACCCGGCCGTCGGGCTCCAGCATGAACTTGGCGGAGGAGCCCACCCAGCCGCCGTGGGCCTTCTCGAGCTTGCGGTAGACATCCGTGACCTCGAGCAGCTGTCCCCGGCCTCTCAGCTCGACCCCACCCGACTCGACGATGTCGGGGGTGGCCTTGGCCTCGATGGCCGCGGTGATCTTCGGCATGAACTCCTTCCACGGGACCATGGAGAGCTGCAGGTCGACGTTGTTCTTCTTCGCCCACTCCCGGGCGAAGTTCGCCCGCGCCTCGTCGCTCGCCTTCAGGAACTGGTAGCACCAGTAGACGAGCTTGGGTCGCTGCCCCACCGCGGGGGCAGGGAAGGAGAGGGTGGCGGCCGCTCCGGCCGTGAGGGCGGTCGACGTGAGGAACTGGCGGCGGGTCGTGCGAGTGGATTTCTGGGAGGCCATCGTTCTTCCTCCTTCGCGAGGTGAACCGTGGTGCCTCGGCGGCTCCCCTACGATCAGTTCTTGAGGGTCATGTCCTCGTAGGACGGGAACGGGCTCATCCAGACTTCGGTGATCGTGTGCTTGCCCACGCGCGCGCCGACGCCCATCAGCGCGCGGAGGTCCATGAGGGGGGCGAACATCACGCGATCGATGGTGAGCTGCTGGATCTTGTGGAGGAGCGCCTCCCGCTTCTTCGGGTCCCGCTCCCGCGCCTGCTGCTGGAAGAGATCGTCGATGTCGGGGTAGCCGCCGTAGGCGTACGCGCCCTTCGACTGGATGAAGGACTCCACGCGGCTGGCCGCGTTCCCCGAGTT
>DASYTI010000235.1 GCA_036002485.1 Candidatus Methylomirabilota bacterium
CGACGCTGCCGGCAAGATGATGCGCCGGCGCATCTTCGCCGACATGTCCTCGGACGAGACCGATGGCGTGCCCGACGGGATGAAGGTGGACGTCGAAGGCCGGGTCTACTGCACGGGCCCGGGAGGCACCTGGGTCTTCGCCCCTGACGGGACGCGGCTCGGCATCATCCGGACTCCCGAGGTGCCGGCCAACCTCGCCTTCGGCGGTCCTGATCTCAAGACGCTGTTCTTCACCGCCCGCACCTCCGTCTACACGATGCGCGTCAAGGTGCCGGGGCAACCACATCCCTACTACAGAGTGACGGCGGCATGACCATCAAGTTCGGGACCTTCCTCCTGATGCAGTCGCCCTCCGCGCGCTCCTCTCAAGAGATCTATACCCGAGCCCTCGACATCGCCCAGGCCGCCGAGACGCTCGGCTTCCGCAATGTCTGGCTGGCCGAGCATCATTTTTCGACCTACGGCTATCTCTCCCGGCCCGCGCAGCTCGCGACCTACATCGCGGCCAAGACCACGCGGCTCCGGGTGGGCACGGCCGTCATCGTGGTCCCCCTCCACCACCCGCTCGTGATCGCCGAGGAGATCGCCACCCTCGACCTCCTGGCCGGCGGGCGCGTCGACATCGGGCTGGGGCGCGGCTACCAGCACTACGAGTTCGAGCGGCTCGGCCTCGAGCTGGACACCGCTCGCAGCCGGTGGGAAGAGTCGGTCGACATCCTGCTCAAGGCGTTTCGCGGCGAGCCCTTCACCTACGATGGCAAGCTCTTCAAGATCCCCGAGACGTCCGTGTTCCCGCAGCCGCTTCAGCAGCCGCACCCGCCCATCTGGGTCACCGCGCAGAGCCCGGAGTCCATCGAGGCGACCGTTCGCCGCGGATTCAATGTCCTCACGGGAGGCTTCGGAGTGCCCATCGAGCGGATGGCGGAGTTCCGCCGCCTCTTCGATCGCCTGGTAGCCGAGGCCAAGCCGGCGCGGACGCTCGAGGTCGGCGTGCAGCGCGCCGTCTACGTGACGCACAGCGAGGCGGATGCGCGGGCCGCCGCCGAGGAGGCGCGCTGGAACATGCGGGTGACCCTTAGCCTGCGCAACCACTACGAGCGGGTGGAGGGGGGCCGCGCCATCGCGGTGCCGGCGCCGAAGGAGCCCGACCTCGATGACCTGCTGGAGCGCTACCTGGTCATCGGCACCCCGGACACGTGCATCCGTCAGATCAAGCGCATCCAGGAGCTCGTGGGCATCTCGCACTTCAACTGCAGCTTCTGGTTCGGCGACCTCGAGCACCCGCGCATCCTGAAATCGATGGAGCTCTTCGCCCGCGAGGTCATGCCCGCCTTCAGCTGATCTCGCCTGAACTATTCACGAGCGCACGCACCGCATCCTGGCCCCCCTCACCCGGCCCTCTCCCCCACCGGGGCTAGGGATCAAAATGAATCCCTCTCCCTCGGAGAGGGAGAGGGCAGGGTGAGGGTGGCACGGTCTCGTCGAATGGTCCAGGCTAGCGCCGTCCGTCCGTCGTCAGACCTCCCACCAGCGAGCGATCTCGGCCTCCAAGCGGATGGCGTCCGGGTAGCGTCGCTCGACCTCACGGATGCACTCCTCGGCCTCCGACTCGGTCGGTACCAGGTCGGGGCGGGCCACCGAGAAATCGTAGACGGACAGCGAATCGGTCGGCAGAATCACGTCGAGAGAAAGAGCATCGACATTTCGATGGCGCAAGACCGTTTCGTACACGCGGCGATACACGCTTGGGTCGTAGGACACGGGGGCATCGCCTGACCCTGCCCGACCCTCGCCCGTGGGCCCCGTGGAGCCGACGTCGATCCCGAGGCTGCGGGCGGCCTCGAAGACCTCGCTCAACAGATCCCGCAGCACGCTCGGCGGGGCGTCCTCGCGCTCGCGGGGATGGAGCGGGCTCGCGGCCCGGCGCTCGCGCAGGGCCACGAGGAAGCGGCGCACCTCGGTAGATGGTACGGCAATCGCGAACCGGCATGATGGGGCGGAGAGCAGGCTTTCCGCGCCGTCGTCGAGCCGGCGGGCCAGCTCGACGAAGCGGTTGCCCACGAAGGGCGTCTCGCCGACGAGGAGGTGTCGCGGCTCGGGATGGCGATCGTTCCAGGCGACGAGCGCGCGACGTGCCCACAGCCCGGCCGCTCTGCGGATGACCGAGTGGGTGACGCCGTCGGCCAGTGGATATCGCCGGCCCGCCGCCGTTGCCTCGAACACCGGGCGCGCCACGTCCCATTGCAGCAGATGGACGCTCCGGCCGGCGCCGCTGGCGAGGTGCGCGAGCTGGTGGACGAGAAGGCTCTTGCCGGTGCCCGGGAGACCGGCGAAGAACACCATGCGCTGCCCGCTCAGATCGCGGATCTGCCTCGCGAGTCGCTGGTCGGCCTGCACCACGAGCCGACCGGCGCCGCCCTCCGCTGGCTCTCGCCGCGTCACGTGCTCTGGCGAAGCGTAGGGCGGACGTCCTGCTCGAGGAACTGGATCACGGCCTGAGAGAAGGCGTCGTTCTGGTCACCCGCCACCATGTGCGCGGCGCCCCCGACATCCACGACCTTCGCCCCGGGGATCTGGTCGAGGAATTCCTGCACCCCCTCTTCGGTGACCACGTCACTGAGCTTGCCTCGCAGGAGCAAGGTGGGGACGCGGATATTTCGCATGGCGGCCTGGAAAAGCCCCTGAAAGTCATGGGGCGGGACCTCCATGCGGCCCCGGTCCAGGAACCTCGGGTCCCAGTGCCAGTACCAGCGCCCATCCCGTTTCTGGCGCAGCACCTTCATGAGCCCGGCGTGATTCACACGCTTCGGACGGTTCGGCGTATAGGCCGCGATGGCCTCCGCCGCGTCCTCCAGAGTGGCAAATCCCCGCAAGCCGGAGCTCATGAAGTCTCGAATGCGCTGGACGCCGGCGGGGTTAGTCCGATGCACGATGTCCACGATGACGAGAGCGCTCGACACCACGCGATCGGAGCCGCCCTCGGCGAGCATGGCCGTCACCCCTCCGAGGGAGGCGCCCACGAGCACGGGCGGCCGGCCGAGCTGGTCGACGACGGCCACGCAGTCGGCCGCATAAGTCGTGAACGAGTAGTCCCCGTTGAGGGCCCACTCGCTGTCGCCATGGCCACGGAGATCGAGGGACACCGCCCTCCAGCCGTGGCCGGCGATGACCTGCGCGGTCTTGCCCCACGCGTGGCGGGTCTGGCCGCCGCCGTGCATGAGGAGCACGGGCCAGTCGCGATCGTCGCCCCAGACGTCGGCGACCAGGTGAATCCTTTCGAAGCCCTCGAACCGCACGGTTCTCATGACCATCTGACCTACCGCGAAGGTACGGTCCGCGACCGAGGATTGCAATCCGAGGCCGACTCTGGTGCACTAGGCGCCTCGCTCCCAGGGGTTACCTGCCGAACCTGCAGATTGCAGGGCGAGCTGCAGGACGTCGTGGGGCTGGGGCCCCACCGTCCGAGGCGAGCAATCTAGAGGAGGGATGGGCCATGGCGAAGGGCACGCTGATCGCGGCGATGAACATGGGGCAGGCGGCCGAGGACGAGTTCCACGACTGGTACGACACCGAGCACCTGCCGGAGCGGCAGCGCGTGCCGGGCTTCCTCGCGTGCCACCGCTGGATCTGGGTGCAAGACCGCAAGGTCTCCGTCGCCACCTATGATCTCGACACGGTCGCCGTGCTGAAGAGCCCGGCCTATCTCGCCATCGG
>DASYTI010000236.1 GCA_036002485.1 Candidatus Methylomirabilota bacterium
GGCTAGGGTGACGCCAAAGCCCCGGGGTCAGCATCGGCCCCGGGGCCCTGGGCTCCTTTGAGACCGCGATGTCGGCGCTACGGGGACTGCTTCTCGATATCCTTCACGAGGAAATCGGCCCGACGGTTCTTCTGCCAGCACACCTCGCCCATGGCGCGGCAGGCCAGCAGCTTCTCGCCGTCACCCACTTCGACGATCCGGTCCGCGGAGACACCGCGCGCCACGAGGTAGTCCTTCACGGCGCGGGCCCGGCGCTCGCTGAGGTTCTGGTTGTAGGACACCGAGCCTCGCTGGTCGGCACCACCTTCGATGGCGACCTTGACGTTGGAATGGACCTTCAGCCACTCGGCGTTCTTGTCGAGGATCCTCGCCTCGCCCGGTCGGATGGCGGAGCGGTTGAAGTCGAAATGCACGGGGCGCAGGTCCGGCGTGGGCGCGAAGCCCTCGAGGTTCGGCGCCATTTCGCGCGGCGCGCTTGCCGAGGCGACGACCGTGCGCGTTTGTTTCGCCGGTGCGGCGTCCGTCCACGCAGGAGTCGCCGCGATCACGAGTGAAGCGAGCACTGTTGACAGGATCTTGAGATCCATGTGCGCACCCTCCTTTGAGACGTGCTGAACGCACGCCTTCTCTTACACTCGTACACCGCATTTCGTGTGCAAGGGGGCCGCCAATGTCGAAAATGACAGGCGGGATCGATACTTTCGGAAGCGCCGTGAACTCGAGCCAGCTGCCGATCGACAAGGCGACCGGGAAAAAACTTCAGTCCAGGGAATGTCTTCGCGTTCCTATTGGACGCGCTGCCAGAGGTTTTCGCTGATCGAGAACTCGCCGGTATCGCGGCAGAGGTTATCCACGCGGATCGCGTACGTGTGGATCGCCATGATGCGGCCGTCGGGGGTGAGACGTGCCATCATGGCCACCGGGCGCCCGTTCGGATAGCAGGTCCCGCCATAGCGGAGCGTCTGGACGCCATGGAGATAGTTCTCGACCGCGACGGCGGTGAAGGACACGTCGCCCGGCTTGAAGCCTAGTTCACGGGCGGCCTTGCCCACCGTGGCGAAGGTCCCGCGGACTTGGCCCATGGTGAAGACGACACGAATGGTCGTGTCGCCGCTTCGCCACGTGCCCTGGAGCGCCGCCGTCTGAGCCGCGGCCTCCAGTGCCGTCAGCGCGATCCCGGCGACGAGCGCGACCACGGCCATCTTGATCTGCGTCCTTATGGCGTGCCTCATCGAGTTCTCCCCTCTGGGTTGTTTTCGTCAGCGGCCACTGCTCATCACCCGCTCGAGCGCGGCCTGATACTCGCGCTGCTGCGGCTGAAGCGCCCGCGCTTGCCGGAGATGGCCGAGCGCTTCACCGCGACGCCCCAGTGCCTCCGCGGCCAGGCCCGCGAGGTAGTGGGCTTCGGGGCTCTGGGGGCTGCGGGTGAGCGCCCGCTGAGCCAGGTCCAAACCTGCGGCGGGATTGCCGCTCTTCGTGGACGCCACGCTGGCCCCGAGCAGCGCGGGCACGTGGCCAGGCTCGAGCTCGAGGGCCCGCTGGAAATTGGCGAGCGCATCCTCGAGGACGTCGCGATCAAAATAGCCGGCCCCCACCCAGTAGCGAGCATCGGGGCGGTTCAGCTCGGCCCGGCTCTCCGGCGGGCTCGATCTCGACGATGTCCAGGCGCTCGATCGGATAGCGGGCCACTGATCCCGCGGTGATGCCGCTGCCCATGCCGATGACGACCACCCGCCTCGGGTCAGGATGAAGGAGCATGGGAAGGTGGCCGAGCATGAGCTGGGTCGGCATGTCGACCCCCGTGCCCGCGTCCGTCTTCCCGTTGGTGCGCAGCTAGATCTCCTCGCCATCCTGGTGCACGGAGATCGTCCCGCTCACTCCGTCGCGATAGAAGAGCACTCGCTGGCTGCGCAGAATCTCGGGAATGCTCTGCCGCGATGCCCTCTCCAGGTACCTCTTGCCGTACACGGCGGGGCCGCTCGCCATGACCCGCTGATCCCAGGACGGGAGCAGGAGCACGACAACGGCCGCGGCCACCCCCGCGACCGCCGCCGCCCCGTGCCAGTCCCACCATCGCGGGCGGGGCCGAGGTTCGTCGCGGCCGCGATGGCCACCGTCGATCGTGTCCCCAGGGCGGGGAGCACGAGGTATCCCGCGAGCACGACCCCGACGACGGCGCCGAACGTATTGGTCGCGTACAGCGCGCCCACCTTCTGGCCCAGGCCCCTCTCCTCATGGATGAGGGCCTGGCTCACGATGGGGAGGGTCCCGCCCATGAGCGTCGTGGGAACCAGGAAGAGCGCGAATCCGAGGGCAAACTGCGCGAGGTTGAAGGTGTCGTAGGAGAAGCCGAAGGTGCCGTGGAGGGAAAGGTAGAGGGCCGAGGTGACCCAGACGAAAGCGGGGAGCAGCGCGCAGTAGACGCCGATGCCGATCTCCAGCCAGCCGTAGGCTCTGATCAGATTGCGGATACGTGCCGACGACCGCGCGAACAGATAGCTGCCGAGCGCGAGCCCGCCCATGAAAGCAGCGAGGACCGTGGTGATCGCGTAGACGGTGTGCCAGAAGACCAGACCGAGCATGCGCAGCCATACGACCTGGTGGACGAGGCCGGTGGCCCCGGAGAGGAAGAAGCAGGCGAAGATGAGGGGCACTCGGCCGGCCGGGCCGGGAAATCCGCGCGATGGGGTCACGCGTTCCTGATCCCCACGCGGATCACTTCGCCGCGCTTGGCGAGACGAGCGAGGGGAAGGGTGAGCTCAAGAAGGAGCTTCAGCACTCCGTAGATCGGGCGCCATTCGGCGAGGCGAGCGAGAGCGAGCCAGCCGTGGTCGCGGAGCCAGAAGCCCAGGCTCCACAGATAGGAGCGGGGCTTGGCCCCATGCCAGCTCCAGACCACGCGGCCCCCGCCCTGCTCGACCGCGCGCTCCAGGCTTTCGGGCGAGAAGTGGGACAGGTGCCGAGGCAGCTCGAGGCCCGACCAGGCCTTGCCGAAGATGCCCGCGCCCAGACCACTGGCATTCGGCACTTCGACGATGAGCAAGCCGTCGGGGGCGAGCCATCCGAGCATGCGGTGAATCATCGCGACGGGATCGGGCACATGCTCGAGGACGTGAAAGGCCGTGACCACGTCGAAGCGGGCGGGCGCGAACGGCGCGGTGAGGACATCGCCCACGTGGATCTCGTCAGTAAAGCGCTTGGCCTTGGCCGCGGCGGCCTTGTCGACTTCTATGCCCGTTACCTGCCAGCCGAGGCTCTTAGCCACCCCGAGGGCGCCCCCCGAACCGCAGCCCACGTCGAGATAGCGGCCCTGCCCGGTCCAGGGCGGACAGTCCCAGCGGATCTTGCGGAGAAGCCGTCGCGCTCGAAGACGGGTCCACAGGCCGATCGAGGGGTCGCGAAGCTCTCGATAGCCGAGGGCGCTGGCCAGGGCCCAGCGTGCCGCCTTGATCCGCCCCCGCGAGCCCTTGAACGGGATCCGGGGCGAGGGCTCCTGGTGGCGCGGGTAATGATCGGGATAGCAGTCGGCAAGGTGCGCGTCGGCCACGCGTGGCTTCTGGTAGAAGAAGCCGCAGCCCCGACAGCGGGCGACCGTGTAACAGCCGGGAACGGCAAAGGCGCGATCAGGCGTGGTCCACAGAGGGTCGGCCTCCGAGCCATGGCAGAGAAAGCAGGGGGCATCGATGGTGGGAAGCCCCCCCGAGGCCCTTCCGTCTCCGTCCTGGAGGGGAAAGGCGGGGCCTCCGGCTACTTCTTGGAGATCAGCCAATGCCCCACGGCCAGGTGTGGCAGTCCTGAGCGCTCGAAGGTGTCCACGGCGTCCGCCGCGCTGCACACCACGGGCTCGCCGTGCAGATTGAAAGAGGTGTTGAGCACCGCGCCGATCCCGGTGCGCCGCTCGAACTCGGCGATCACCGCGTGGTATTCAGGGTTCCACGCCTCGTCGAGGATTTGCGGGCGCGCCGTGCCGTCCTGAGGATGCAGGGCGGCCACCAGCGCCTCGCGCGCCTCCGCGCGAGTGGGCATGGCCAGCATCATGTACGGGGAGGAGAGCCGCTTGGGATTGACGAGATATTCCCCGGCGCGCTCGGCCAGGATGGTTGGCGCGAAGGGCATCCAGAAGTCGCGGTTCTTGATCATCCGGTTGATGAGCGGCACCACCCGGTGATCGGATGGGTTGGCGAGGATGGAGCGGTTCCCCAGCGCTCTCGCCCCGAACTCCATCCGGCCCGCGCAGCGCGCCACCACCCCGTCGGAGACGAGCAGCTCGGCGATCTTCTCCTCGATCCTGTCCTGGAAGGCGACCTTGTAGCGTCCCTCGAGCCCGCGCTCGCGGATCACCGCCTCCGCGTCTTCGTCGGTGACGCGATTGCCGAGATAGGCGGGCCCGAAGGGCTCCAGGCGGCCGGTGACTCCGCGCTTCGCGCATTCCTGGAGATAGGCCAGATAGGCGGCGCCCACGGCGTTCGACTCGTCGCCGCAAGAGGGGAAGGCGAAGAGCTCCTCGACCCACTCTTCCTGGCCCAGGAGCATGTTGGCCTTGACGTTCATGAAGCAGCCGCCGCCGAGGGCGAGGCGCCGGCCGCCATAGCGCTGATGCATGAGCCGCCCCCACCGGAGCATGGTGTTCTCGAAGAGCCGCTGGGCGCCTCCCGCCACCGCGTCGAATCGGAGACCCAGCGTCGCCTTGAGGAGGAGCGCATAGCGCTCCCCCGGCTCCTGCCAGCGGAAGAGGGCGGGGCGGCCTTCTTCGAGGTCGAAGACGCCGCGCAGGACCGCCTCCGCGCGCTGGACATACTGCTCGGCCGCGTACGGCGCCATGCCCATGACCTTGTACTCGTGCTCGCCGAACTTCATGCCGAGGGCCAGGGTCACGAACGAATAGAAGGCCCCGAGCGACCCGGGTGACGAAGGAACGGCTTCGTGGCGAGTGAGCTCCCGGCCTCTCCCCGTGGAGGCGGTGGCGCAAAGGCCGTCGCCCGCATTGTCATTGGTGAGGACCAGCGCGTCCTTGCCCTCGAAGCCCGAGCCGTAGTAAGCCGCGGCCGCGTGGCAGGAGTGGTGATCGAGGCAGACGATCCGATTCTTCGGGATGCCGAGGTGATCCGTAACGAAGCCGAGCCGCTCGGTCTGAGAGATGCCGAACTTGCCTCGGGACGGGTCCATGAGCCCGAACTTTGCGCCCATCTTCCGCGCGCGGCGGCGCAGGGCCCGCCACGGCGAGGGCATGGCCACGCCGTAGTACTCCCTGGCGTAGACCTCGTCGTGAAGGACGCGGTTCAGCCACTCGCGCGAAGCCGCGCGGGCGCCGGCCAGGGCGACGATATCGATGTCGGCCGGCTTGATGCCGCACTCCTTCAGGAGGGCGTCGATGGCCAGGCGCGGGTAGCCGGCATCGTTCTTCAGGCGGGTGAAGCGCTCTTCGGAGGCGCAGCCCACGATGCGGCCGTCCCGAAGGACGGCCGCGGTGGCGCAGTGTGTTTCGTTGATGCCGAGGACGATCATGTCCCCGGCATTATAACCTTGCCCTCCTGCTAGGCCGTCTTGCTGAGAGACTTGACGATCTCGCGGCAGAAGGCGGGGATGTCGTCGGGCCGGCGCGAGGTGATGAGGTTGCCGTCCACCACCACCTCCTCATCCACCCACTGGGCGCCCGCATTGACCATATCGTCCTTGATGGAGAAGAAGGAGGTCGCCTTCTTGCCCTTGACGATGCCCGCGCTGGCGAGCATCCAGCCGGCGTGGCAGATGGCCGCCACCACCTTGCCCTGCTGGGAGGCTTCGCGCACCAACTTCACCATGCTCTCGTGGCGGCGCATCATGTCGGGAGCGTAGCCGCCCGGGACGATCACCGCGTCGAACTCCACGGCGCTGACCTGATCGGCCTGCGCGTCGACGTTGACGGGATAGCCGGTCTTGGAGTGGTAGGACTTGGCGCCGCCCGCCCCCACCACCTTGACCTCAGCGCCTTCTTCCTTGAGCCGGTAATACGGAACCCAGAGCTCCATCTCCTGATACATGTTCTCGGCGAGAATCGCGACGCGCTTGCCTTTGAGCGACATGGATGCCTCCTTGGATGTTGACCTAGGATGTTGACCTACAGTTTGGGTGTCGCCGTCTTGAGCACGAGGGCCACCCGTTCGGACGCGCGGCGCACGACGAGCGAGAGGGGCCGCTCGAGCGACGCCGCGAGCAGGGCCTCGCGCGCGGCCTGGAGCGTCAATACCGGCCGCCCATTGACCTCCACGAGGGTGTCTCCGACCTGAAGCCCGGCTCTCTCGGCAGGGCTTTTGACGAGGATGGCGGCCACCGTGGGCGGGCTGGACAGGCGCGAGGCGGAGTCTTCCGGCTGCCCCTCCGGATCGCGCACGAGGAACCCGAACTCGGCGGCCACGCGATCGGCGGCGATGGCATCGGGCATGACGCCGATGCGCACGCTGAGACGGCGGCGGCCTTCCTCGCGGCGCAGCACGGTCAGCCCTATCGTGTCGCCGGACGCCGTGTGGGCGATGAGCCGCTGGAGCGTGCGCGTGTCCACCACCGGCCTATCGCGGAAGGCCACGATGAGATCTCCCGGCTGGAGCCCGGAGCCCTCGGCCGGCGTCTCCTTCATCACCTCGACCACGTAGACGCCAAAGCCCTCACGGAGCCCGTACTTCTTGGAGATCTCATCCATCTCCTGCTCCGAGAGGTCCCGAATGCGGATGCCGAGCCAGCCCCAGGCCGAGGCGGCGCCCTCGGTCGGCGCCACGTGGACGAGGAGGAGGAGGAGAAGGGCGACGAGCCGTCTCATCAGCGGTCACCCGTGAGCTGGGTGTAGAGATCGTCGAGAGCGGTGGCCAGCATGCCGAGCCGCCGCTCGATATCGAGCTCCTCGAGCAGCCGCTGGCGGACGGCCGCCGTCGGCACCACGGCCGAGGCGACCTGGTCGCAGAGCATTCCCGCCGCCACGTCCCGGAGGGCCTCCTCCATGTCGGCGGTCGGACGCTTGACGGCCTTGAGGATACCGAGACAGCGTCCCGTCACTCGCGCCACCAGCTCGGCCACGGCGGGCCGGTCACCGCCGGATTCCTCGAGGGGGGTGGCCGCGACCACGCGGTAGAGCGTATCGGCAGGAATCTCGCGCTCGATGCGCACGCGCCCCTCACCCTTGAGGAGGATATTGTAGCGGCCGTTGGCCAGCCGCTCCCATCGAAAGATGCGTCCGACCCCGGCCACCTCGTAGACGGGCGGCTTCCCTTCATAGGAATCCTCGAACCCGGGCTTGAGGCCCACCACGGCCATGCGCTTGTCGCGCGCGAGGCAGTCGGTGACCATGGCGCGATAACGCCCCTCGAAGATGTGAAGGGGCAGCATGGTGTGCGGGAAGAACGTCAAATCCGGCAGGGGAAAGATCGGAACGAAGACCTGACCCACCGGACGCCGGGCCTCAGCCAATGGTCGGGAGCTTGAGGGCCGACAGGCTCTCGAGCCGCTCGACGACACCTTCGGCGAGATCGCGAAAGGCCTTGGTCTGGGCAGAGTTCGGCTGGCCGACGACGATGGGCACGCCTTCATCCCCGCCCTTGCGCGTGTCCATCTCCAGGGGGATGCGCGCGAGGAGGGGGACGTCGAATTCCCCCGCGACCTTCTCGCCCCCGCCCTCGCCGAAGATGGCGTACTTCGCTCCCGTGTCGGGGGCAACGAAGTAGCTCATGTTCTCGACCATGCCCAGAATGGGCACGTTGAGCTTCCTGAACATGGCCAGGGCCTTGCGCACGTCGAGGAGGGCGACCTCCTGAGGGGTGGTGACCATCACCACCCCGCCGAGGGGGATGACCTGGGAGAGCGAGAGCTGAGCGTCGCCGGTGCCGGGAGGCATGTCGAAGACCAGATAGTCGAGGGGGCCCCAGAGCACGTCGCGGAGGAATTGCTGCACGGCCGAGTGGATCATCGGTCCGCGCCAGACGAGCGCCTCCCGCTCCGCCACGAGAAGGCCGATGGACATGATCTTGATGCCGTGGGCCTCGACGGGAATGATCTTGTTGTCGAACATCCCCGGACGCCCCTTGGCCCCCATCATGAGCGGCACGTCCGGGCCGTAGATGTCCACGTCCACGAGCCCCACCTGATGTCCGCGCAGCTTGAGGGCCAGGGCCAGATTGACGGCGACGGTGGACTTGCCCACGCCGCCCTTGCCCGAAGAAACCGCGAGCGTGTGCTTGACCTCGGGGATGAACTCACCCCCCGGGGCTCCGGGCTTGTGCATGTCAGGCATGAATGTTGGGTCTCCTCTACGCAGGTGGGCTCGCCTGTCCGCAGTATAGGGTCGGGCGCTCGAAGCCGTCAAGGAAGCGGACGGCTCGAGTGCGCGCCAAAGTGCCGGAGAACTTGAAAAAATTGGCCGGAACTGATACAAAGATCGGGTGATTGGAGCCGACGAGTTCCGGCGGGTCCTCGGTCACTTCTGCTCGGGCGTGACCATCATCACCACGGTGGACAAGGAAGGTCGGCCCATCGGCCTCACGGCCAGCGCCTTCACGTCGGTGTCCCTCCACCCGCCCCTGGTCCTCGTCTGCGTCGCCCACGACGCGCAAAGCTACCCGGCCCTCGCCGAGGGGACACGCTTCGCCGTCAATATCCTGGACAAGGATCAAGAGGCCATCTCGACGCGCTTCGCGACCAAGACGGCGGCGCACCCCGCAGAAAAGTTCGAAGGGATAGGCTATCGCATGGGCTCGCTCGGCGTCCCCGTGCTCAAAGATGCCCTGGCCGAGCTCGAGTGCACCACCGTCCACGCGTATCCGGGCGGGGATCACACCATCTTCGTGGGCCGGGTCGATGCCGCCGACTGCCGCGGGGATGCCGGCCTCGAGCCGCTGCTCTACTATCGCGGCAAGTACCGTCGCGTCCACTCCTGAGGAGGCGTTTTTCATGCCCATCCCGCTCTCGCGCCCACCCGTCGATGACGAGGTCAAGGCCGCCGTCATCGCCGCCGTCGAGTCCGGTCAGTACATCCTGGGCCCGCAGTGCAAGGAGTTCGAGAAGGAGTTCGCCGCCTACAACGGCGCCAAGCACGCCGTGCTGACGACGAGCGCCACCTCCGCGCTCTGGATGGTGATCAAGGCCTTCGAGGCCAAGGCGGGGGACGAGATCCTCGTGCCCGCGCACACGGCCTTTCCCACCGTCGAGGCCATCTGCTTCGCCGGGGTGACGCCGGTCTTCGTGGACATTGACGAGAGCTACACCGTCGACGTCAAGGATGCCGCGGCCAAGGTGACGCCGCGCACGGTCGGCTTCATCCCCGTCCACCTCTACGGTCATCCCGCCAATCTCCCCGCCGTCCAGGACCTCTGCGCCAAGCACAAGCTCTGGCTCCTGGAGGACTGTGCCCAGGCTCACGGCGCCACCTGGCAGGGTAAGAAGGTGGGCAGCTTCGGGCGCGCGGGAGTCTTTTCCTTCTATCCGTCGAAGAACCTGACCGTCATGGGTGACGGCGGCCTGCTCGTCACCGATGACGACGAGGTCGCGGCGCGGTGCCGCCGTCTCCGCGACCACGGCCGACAGAGCAAGGACATCCACGTCGAGATCGGCTTCAACCTGCGCTTCAACGATATCCAGGCGGCCGTGGGGCGCGTGCTCCTGCGCCGTCTCGACGCCATGAACGAGCACCGGCGCCGGCTGGCGGAGCGTTACACGGCCGGGCTCGCGGGCCTGCCGCTCGTCTTGCCTGCCGAGACGCAGGGCGCGCGCCATGTCTATCACCTCTACGTCGTGCGCACGCCGCAGCGCGACCAGCTCGCGGCCTTCCTCAAGGACCAGGGGATCGCGACGGGCATCCACTACCCGGTCGCCTGCCACCGCCAGCCGGCCGTGGCGCACCTCAAGCCGCCCCCGCTCGAGCACACGGACCGCATCGTCAAGCAGATCCTGACCCTGCCCATCTCGGCAGGCCACACCGAGGCCGAGATCGACCAGGTCGTCGCCGGGGTCAGGGCGTTCTTCTCGAAGTGAGCGAGTCGCTTCGGATCC
>DASYTI010000237.1 GCA_036002485.1 Candidatus Methylomirabilota bacterium
TTCTTGATCTTGGCCACCACCTCGACCAGCGCCTCGTCGGCTTCGCGAACCAGCTCGGCGCGCTCCTCCCGCTCCCCGAGCGTTTTCGGGAAGCGGCCCTTGAGGAACTTGTCCACGCGCCGGAGGATGGGCGCGAAGGCGCCGCCCGCGAAGCGCTTGTTCTTCTCGTAGAGAAGTCCCAGCGTGATGAAGTGGGGGGACTCGAACTGGAAAGCGTAGCTTTCCTCGCCGCTCTCCGGCTCCTCCTCCACCAGGCCCCGGTACATGCGGATGACCTCGAGGGACTTCTCCTTGAGGTTGTGGGCCTTCTCCGTATTGAGGGCGAGGATCTGGAAGGCGACCTCGGGCTCGGGCACCAGGATGGCCGGCACCAGCTTGGCCTTGAGCTTCTCCAGCACCACGCGTCGGTGATTGCCGTTGGGCGTCCAGTAGAGCCCCACCTTCGGCGACATCACGACGATGGGATCCACGAAGCGATCGATCTTCTTGACCACCTCCTGCAGGCGCTTGGCATGCGTGGGCGAGAGGTCGCGCTGATACGGGGTCGGCTCGACCTTGCCCATGGGCAGGAGACAGAAGATCTGCCAGTGCTCGCCCACCGGCTCGCGGTAGAGAGCCAGGGCGAGGCCGCCGTCGCGCTCGACCTGTTCGGCCAGCGCGACCACCGCCTTGGGCGCGTCCTCGTCCGGGAACTTTCCCCACGTGGCCATGGCGCCGATTATGCCCGACCCGTCAAGGCCGCGCGCGAGACATTACGCGGGCGCCGTCTTCGTGGCGCGGCGTCGGATCAGCTGATGAAGGGACCCGTAGATCCCCGCGGGCAGGAAGATGATGAAGATGATGAGGAGGAGGCCGTAGATCGTCTCCGCCATGCCGAGAAGCTTGAGCCCGAAGGCGATCCGCAGCCCCTCGGACAGCGCCGTGGTCAGCGCCGTACCCACGAGCGGCCCCAGCAGGGAATACATGCCGCCCAGCACCACGGCGAACACGATCTTGAGGGACACCCCGATGCCCGACAGCGTGTCCGGGTTGACGTAGGAGATGTACTGGGCGTAGAGCACGCCGCCCACGGCCGTGAGCGCCGCCGAGAGCACGGTGATGCCCAGCTTGAAGCGCGTCACGTGGATGCCCACCGAGGCCGCCGCCGTCTCGTCCTCGCCGATGGCCTCGAGCGCCGAGCGCGCCATGCTCCGATCCACCCGGTCCCAGACCCAGAGTCCGGCCAGAAAGACGGCCAGGGAGGCGTAGTAGAACACGCGCTTGTCAGCGAACTGGAGTGTCCAGAGTCCGGACGCGGTTCCCGCGGTCTTGAGGCTCGCCCCGAGCGACCCGCCCGTCCAGTCGCGCTCGGCGATGATGAGGAGGCGGATGACCTCGCCCACCGCCAGGGTGACCAGCGCGAAGTAGTGGCCGATGACGCGGAAGCGGAAGCACGGGATACCGAGCACCACGGCAATGGCCACCGCCGCGGCCACGGCGAGCAGGACGCCGACCCAGGGCGTGAGCGAGTAGTAGTTCCAGAGGAGGGTGGTGGTGTAGGCGCCCACCCCGAGGAAGGCGCCGTGGCCGAGAGAGACCAGGCCGAAGCGCCCCATCAGGGACCAGGCCTGGCCGATGAAGGACCAGACGAAGATCTGGATGACCACGTGGAGCACGTACTGGCTCATGACCCCCATGGGAACGAAGGGAAGGGCGAGGAGGAGCGCGAGGAGGGCTCCCGCGAGGAGGCGGCCGCCGAGGCTCATTCGCGCCTGGCCAGGATGCCGCCCGGCCGCACGAACATCATGATGATGAAGATCACGAAGGCGATGACGTAGCCCATCTCGGTGGAGATGACCACGCCCCCGATGGCGATGATCTCGCTCATGATGAAGGAGGCGATGAAGGCGCCCACCATGTTCCCCAGACCGCCCAGCACGCACACCATGAAGGTGAGCGGCCCGAACTGGGCGCCGAAGAACGGATGCACGGAGTACTGGAAGATGAGGAGGGCCCCGGCCAGCCCCGCCATGAGCCCGCCCACCGCGGAGGTGACGATGTAGATGCGCTGGGGATTGGCGCCCATCAGGGCCATGGCATCGCGGTCCTGGGACACCGCGCGGATGGCCGTGCCGATATAGGTGCGCGTGAGGAACACGTAGAGCGCGATCACAGCCAGAATGGAGATGGCAAAGGGGATGAGCCGCGTGGCGGGCAGGAAGATCCCCGCGATCTCGTAGCTGGGCAGGCTGAGGCGCACCGTCTTGTGGTCGGTCGTCCACAGGAACGTGGCGAAGGATTGCAGGAAGAAGAGGAGCCCCCCCGTGGCGAGCAGCTGGTTGATGGGGGCGCTCGTCAGGATGGGCGAGATGATGAGCAAGTGCACGCCGACGCCGAGCAGCGCGCCGATGGCCAGGGACGCCACGCCGGCCGCCCAGATGGGCCAGCCATAGACGGCGTTGAGGAAGTAGATACCGTACATGCACAGCATGACGAGATCCACGTAGGCGATCCAGACGATGTCCAGCACGCCGAAGATCAGATTGAGGCCCAAGGCGAGCAGCGCGAGCACGCCGCCCAGGAGAATGCCGTTGATGGCCGCCTCCACGAGGAAGATCGGATCGATCATTTGAATCCCTCTCCCCCACTGGGGGAGAGGGCAGGGTGAGGGGGAAAGACCTTCATCTCAGCCCTCGCCTCACCGCTCTCCTCACCTTCGGGATCAACTCAGCTCTCGACTGGCGGCTTCGCCGCTCATCTCGAACTGCGGGCCGCGTTTCGGCTCGATCTACTCAGCCCTCGCCTCACCGCGCTCCTCGCCTGCGGCTCGTCGGCCGCGTTTCGGCTCGAACATCAAACTCCCAGATAGGCCTTGCGGACGAAGTCCTGCTCCGCGAGCTGGTCCGCGCGGCCCTCCATCTTGATGCGCCCGACTTCCAGCAGGTAGGCGCGGTCCACCAGCTTGAGCACCTGGCGGACGTTCTGCTCCACGACGAGAATCGTGTAGCCCTCTTCGCGCACACGACGGATGAGGTCGAAGACGCGCAGCACCATGACGGGGGCCAGGCCCAGGGAAGGCTCGTCCATGAGGATGATCTTGGGGCGCGACATGATGGCGCGGCCCAGGGCCAGCATCTGCTGCTCGCCGCCCGACATGCTGCCCGCGCGCTGACTCTGGCGCTCGGCAAGAACCGGGAATAGCGTGTAGACGCGCTCCAAGCTCTCCCGATACCGGGCGCGAGCCGAGGGCAGGAAGGCACCCATCTTGAGGTTGTCCGCCACGGTGAGGGCGGGGAAGAGGCGGCGACCCTCGGGCACATGCGCGATCCCGTGGGCCACGATGTCGTACGCGGGATGGCCAGCCAGCTCGGCGCCCGCGAAGGTGATGCGGCCCGCGCGGGGGGCGATCAGGCCGGAGATCACCCGGAGGAGCGTGGTCTTGCCCGCGCCATTGGGGCCGACGACGGCCACCGCCTCGCCCTCGGCCACGCGCAGGCTCACGTCCCAGAGCGCGGTGAAGTGGCCGTAGCCCGCCGTGATGCCGGCGAGCTCTAGCATGCGATGCCCGGCATCACGTGAGCACCACCTTCTCGCCCAGATAGGCTTCGATGACCTGCGGGTGCTCGGCGATCTCGAGGGGCGGCCCCTCGGCGATCTTCTCGCCGTGGTCGAGCACCACGATGCGGTCCACCACCCGCATCAGGGTCGCCATGATGTGCTCGACCCAGACGATGGTGATCCCGAGGTCGCGGCGGATGCGCTTGAGCAGCTCGGCGGCGTCGTGCATCTCCGACGGATCGAGCCCGCCCAGGCTCTCGTCGGCCAGGAGCAGGCGGGGGCCGGTGGCCAGCGCTCGCGCCAGCTCGAGCTTCTTCAACCCGCCGGCGCCGAGCGAGGTGGTGGCCACCTCGGGGTCCGTGGGCAGCCCCACCAGCTCCAGCATCTCGCGCGCCCGGACCCGGGCCTGCGCCTCCGTGTTGGGCTGGTTGGTTCCGTAGTGGGCGGCCACGGAGACGTTCTCGAGGATGGAGAGCTTGCGGAACGGCCGGGGGATCTGAAAGGTCCGGGCTATGCCTCGATGGCAGATCTTGTCGGGGGTGAGCCCCCCGATCTCTTCCCCGCGGAGGCGGACGGAACCGGCCGTGGGCGGCAGCGCACCCGACACGCAATTGAACAGCGTCGTCTTTCCGGAGCCATTGGGCCCGATCAGTCCGAGGATCTCGCCCTCCCGCACCTCGAACGACACCCCGTTGAGCGCCGTAAAGCCACCGAACCGCTTCGTGAGCCCGGAGACCGTCAGCATGTCCGAGCGCGCCTACCGGCCGTGGCTCGAGCGCGAGCGAAGCCGGCGCAATCGAAGGGGGAGGCTCGGAGGGGGCCGTCGAGGCCCCCTCCGACGTTTAGCGCACGGCAAGCGGCGAGGACGCCGGCAGCGGCAGGATGGGCTGGGCGGTCGCCACGGTCTTGGGGAAGACCAGCTCGAACTTGCCTTCGATGATCTCGAACACGGCCGGGAAGGCGCGCTCGTTCTGCCCGGCGAAGCGATGGCCGGGCAGATTGAACTTCACGCCATAGCCCTGCATGGTGCCGCCCTCCGGGATATCGGTGTCCCGGGCCGCCTTGGCCAGCGCCTCCGGGGTCCAGCCGCCGTACTTGGTGATGGCCCTCGGCACCACGTCGTTCAGCAGGATCCACATATTGTTGAAGCCCATGGAGACGTGCGGCGCGATGGCGCGGTCGGCCACGTCCTTGTCGTACAGCGCCTTGTAGCGCTTCACCATCTCGGCCGTCAGCTCGCCCACGCCGGGCTTGAGCTTCTTCGGATCGAGGAGCTGGGAGGCGATGGGGTCGAGGGTGTGGAAGCCGTCGATCTCCTTGGCCCCGAAGGCCTCCTTCAGCTTGTCGATCTGGCTGTGGCCGGCGCCGTGGCCGATATAGGCGCGCACGCGCAGGCCCTGCTCCTTGGCCTGGCGAAGGAAGAGGGCGATGTCGGGGTTGTAGCCCGTGTGGTAGAGCACATCGGGCCGTACCGACCGGAGCTTTGTCACCAGCGCGGAGAGGTCGGGGGCACTGATCGAGTAGCCTTCCTTGAGGACCACGTTGAGCCCGAGCTCCTTGGCCTTGAGCTCACTGCCCAGGGCCACGTCGGCGCCATAGGCGCCGTCCTCGTGGATGATGGCCAGGCGCAGCTCCTTGGCGGGCTTCTTGAACTTCTCCTGCGAATAGTCGTTGATGTACTGGACGGAGAGCTCGCCGAACTGGATACCCGTGGGCTGGGGACGGAAAGTGTACTGGAGGTTGCGCCCGTCGAAGACTTTCGACGAGATGGCCGTGGTGATCCAGAGGAAGCGCTTCTGCTTGTCCACCTTCTCGGCCAGCGGCACGGCATGCGCGCTCGAGTAGATGCCGGCCAGGATGTCGACCTTCTCGACGTTCAGGAGCCGCTCGGCCTCATTGATGGCGACCTCGGCCTTGGACTGGCCGTCGCCGTCCACCTGGACGATCTTGTACTTGCCCATCACGCCGCCGCGCTCGTTGATGAAGTCGATCATCATCTTGGCCCCGCGCCAGCAGTTGAGCGATCCCGCCGCGGAGAAGGGGCCGGTGTGGTCGTAGAGCACGCCGATCTTGATGGTCTGGGCCTGCGCGTCGGCGAGATCGCGGAGGGCGAAACCGCCGCCCACCGCGGCCACGAGCAGCATGATGGCAACGATGCGAAGCACCTTCATACCGGAGCCTCCTTTGGCCGCCCGTTGCCGCGCACGTACCACCGCGAAGACGTGGCGTCCCGAAAAAAGTGCTCAACCGTAACATGCCCTCCTGGGTGAATCAAACGGCCAATCAAGGTGCGCGACGCTCGGCCACCACGAACCATTCGAGATTTTGGCGCCGCTCGGGAGAGGCGGGCGGCGCCCCCGCCTCCACGATGCGGAAGCAGGGCTCGAGAACGGTCTCGATACTCTCCCGCGACACCGGGAAGGGCGGCCCGTCCGTACCCTCTCTTAAAGGATAGAAGCAGGCGAGGAGGATCCCCCCGGGGCGCAGGATGGCCTGGAGCACCTCCGCGTACTCCCCGCGGCGGTCGGGATCAATCGCGCAGTAACACGTGTACTCCCACACCGCGTCGAATCGGCTGGCATAGTCAGCGGCCAGGGTGAAGACGTCGCGTTGCTCGAAGGCGATGGCGAGACGATCCTTGGCCGCGAGCGCTCGAGCCTCGACGATGGCGGCCTCCGCGAAGTCGAAGGCCGTGACGCCATAGCCGTGGCGGGCGAGCAGACGCGCGTCATGACCTCGCCCACAGCCGGGGACAGCCAGGAGCGGAGGCCTCGACATGGCCGCGGCACTTCGCTCGGCCCCGGCATGAGAGAACTTCCGGCCCGAGGCGAGCCAGGCGCGCAGCGAGGGCGCAGCCTCCCCGAGCTCCCAGCCGTCCTGATGCTCGGCATAGAGCCCGTCCCAGAAGGCGGGGGCGCTTACGGGCTTGCGAGGCTCGGCCACTGGAGACCCTCGAAATCGGCGATGGTGCGCTCGGCCCCGGCCTCTCTCAGCTCGGCGTCGCTGTGGGCGGTGGTGACGCCGACGGCGCGCATGCCCGCCCGCCGGGCGGCCTCTATCCCCACCAGAGAGTCCTCGAAGACCAGGCAGGCCTCGGCCGGCACCTTGAGCCGCGCGGCCGCCAGCTCGTAGACCTCGGGATCGGGCTTGCCCATGACGACGTCGTCCGCCGTCACGATGACGCCGAACTGACGTCGCAGCCCCACGCCCGTGAGCAAGCGATCGACGTCGAAGGCCGAGGCCGAGGTCCCGACGGCGCGCGGGACGCGAAGGCGTTCCAGCGCACCCACGAACTCGCGCACCCCACGTACGGCCACCAGGCCGGCGCGCGCGAAGCCAACGTAGAGATCGCGCTTGCGCCTGGCCAGTCGCCGCGCCTCGTAGCCGGGCATGGAGCGACCGAGCAGGAGCGGCACCGCCTCTTCGCTCGGCCGACCTATGGTCAGCCGCCAGGGCTCGGGGTGCGCCGCCTCCTCGCCCAGCTCGGCCAGGAGGGCCAGCCAGGCCGCGCGGTGATGGGCGCCACTGTCGATGAGGACGCCGTCCATGTCGAAGATGACCGCCTCAGTCATCTGCCGGGTCGAGTGGCTTCGTCATACTTCGTTCTCAGTCGGCGGCAGCCCTCAACGTACGAACAAGTACGCCTCGGGCTGCCGCCTCCTTCGGGCGTGGCGGTTCGAGCTGAGGGGCGAAGCCCCGAGGCGAGGGCTGAGTTGATGTGGCTCGCCCCCCGACCCGGCAGATGACTGAGGACAGTCATCTGAGCCGGTAGAGCGGGGCGAGGAGCTGGAAGGTTTCGCGGGCCACGCGCGCATAGTCACGCGGCTTCCAGCGCGCCGCCTCCTGCGCGGGCACCGCGCGCCCGAGAACGAGCGAGCCATCGCGGGTGCGCGTCAGCTCGTCGCCCAGCCGCGCGATGTCCTCGGCCGACAGCTCGCCCAGGATGGCGGCGGGCCGCTCGTCGTGCTCGTCCTTGAACCAGGCGAGGCCCTTGGCGCGTCTCAGCACGGGGGCCAGCTTCGGTCCCTGCCGCTTCCAGGCCGCCGCCCAGCGCCGCTTCTGCGCGTGCTCGGGCCCCGCCTCGAAGAGGAAGCGCACGACGCCGCGCGAGACCGCCACCTTGAAGTGGCAGTGCTTCTTGTAGCCGCGCTTGTCGAGGGCGAAGGCGACCCAGGTGTCGTCCGGAGGATTGACGGTGCGGCGCGCGTGCCGGGCCACGTGGGCGAAGGCCGTGTCACCGGCGATGCGGGCCACGTCGGGCAAGAGGTCGCGCCCCATCGCCTCGAGCTTGGGGCGGATCTGGATCTTGATGGCTTCCATGCGGGGCTTGAAGCCGTCGATGTCGAACACCTTGAAGTCGGCTGGGGTGAAGCCGGGGAAGGACATGCGAGGGTCCTCCTGCGCGTGGGCCGCTCAGGGATAGGTCGTGTCGGGATCGAGAGGGAAGATCGGCCGGCGGATCCGCTTGAAATCGAAGCGCGCGAGATTGGACGAGGACAGCCCCGGGGCGTCGACCTCCACGATCTCTCGGGCCATGGGCTCGAAGGCGGCACGGTAGTGAATGGTGGACTTGATCACCAGCACCTTGTGCTCGAGGGGGTCGATGCCCACGAACCGGATCATCTCAGGGTCGAGCGTCTGCCAGCGATACGAGATGAGGATGACCTTCACGTCGTTGACGTCGAGGACGGCCGTGGTGCCCAGACGGCCCGGCAGACCGCGCGCCATCGGCCCCTTGTGGACGAATCGCCCGTCGGAGAGCGTGCGCACCACCCCTGTGACCCGGAC
>DASYTI010000238.1 GCA_036002485.1 Candidatus Methylomirabilota bacterium
ACTGGATGGCAAGCCGCCCGATGCCCGGCCACGCGAAGACGGTTTCCGTCACGACCGCGCCGGCGAGGAGCTGGCCGAGCTGGAGCCCGGTGATCGTGATGATCGGCAGTGCGGCGTTGCGCAGCGTGTGCTTGCCGACCACCAGCGTCTCGGACACGCCCTTCGCGCGCGCGGTGCGCACGAAGTCCGCGCGCAGCACCTCGAGCACGGCCGAGCGGGTCAGCCGCGCGATCGACGCCATCGCGAAGGCGCCGAGCGTGATCCCCGGCAGCACGAGGTGGCGCCAGTCCCCGCGCCCCGAGGTCGGGAAGAGCCCGGCCTGCAGCGACAGCACGAGGATGAGGAGGATGCCGAGGAAGAACGTCGGCGCCGACTGGCCGACGAGCGCGACGCCCATCGCGACGTGGTCGACGAGCGTGTTGCGCCGGATCGCGGAGACGAGCCCCACCGGGACCGCGATGATGGCCGCGAGGACGAAGGCCGTGAGCGCGAGCTCCAGGCTCGCCGGCAGATAGCCCGCGACCACCGTCATCGCCGGCTGGCGGAAGTGGATCGAGCGGCCGAAGTCACCGCGCGCGACGTTCACGAGGAAGATGCCGTACTGCACGATCAGCGGCCTGTCGAGGCCGAGCTCCGTGCGTACGCGGAAGATCTCGCTCCGCGGCGCGTCGGGAGGCAGGAGGAGCGGCACCGGATCCCCGGACAGCCGCATGACGACGAACACCACGGTGGACACGAGCCACAAGGCGACAAACGCCCGCGCCAAGCGGGTGCCAAGAAACGAGAGGAAGCCGCGCATCAGGGAAGCGCTGGCGCTGGCTGCCCGCCAGTCCGAGCGCCGGCTCCGCCGGCGCAATCCTCCTGGGGGGAGGCAGGCCGAGCACGGGCCGTCAGGCCCGTGCCGGCCGTCGGAAGGGGGGCGAAGCCCCCCTCCGAGTTTAGCTTCGTCGGAATTTGAAGTTGAACTTGCGGATCTCGAACTGCTGGTTCGGATTCGGCGTCCACTCGACGTGCTTCTGCAGGCCGTAGTCCTCGTACGGCTGGACGACGGGGATCCACGGCAAGTGTTCGAGAAAGATCCGCGTCATCTTCTTGTACGCCTCGCCGCGGAACTTCTCGTCGACCGAGAACCGCGCGGCGCTGCCCAGCTCGTCGAACTCAGCGTGGCGCCAGTAGTCCTGGGGGCCGCCGGGGCCGAGGAGGCGCCACATCATGCCGTCCGGGTCGCCGAGCGTCGAGGTCGGATCCGACCACCACAGTCCTTTGAACGTCTTGTCGCGGTTCTTTTGCGCGCGCACCGAGTATTCGAAGACCTCGACCTTCGCGTTGACACCGACGTCGCGCCACATCCCGACGATGGCTTCGGCCATCGGTTTGTCGTTCGCCATGTAGCCGACCGTCGTCTCGACGACGATCTCTTCGTTCCGATAGCCGGCCTTCTTCAACCGCTCGCGCGCCTCCTTGGGGTCGTACTTGAGCGCCGGCAGCGACGTGTCGAAGTGGTTGTCGCCCTTGGCGATCGGCCCGCTCGGCACGATCCCCCGCCGGCGCCAGAGCTCCTTCACGACCGCGTCGCGGTCGATCGCGAGCGACAGCCCCTGCTTCACGAGGGGGTTGTCGAGTGGCTTCACCTTCGAGTTCACGGCCAGCACGTAGAGGCCCGCGTAGAGCGCGCCCACCACGCGCGTGGAGGCGTTGCCGCTCACGCGCTCGCCGTGGTCGGGCGGCAGCTGCGTGATGACGTCCACCTCGCCCTTCAGCAGGGAGGCGATCCGCGGCGCCGTCTCGGGAATCGCGCGGAAGATCATCCGGTCGAAGTCGGACTTGCCACCCCAGTAGTCCGGGTTGGCCTCGAGCACGGCCTTGTCGTCCTTCGTCCACGACACGAACCGGACCGGGCCCGTGCCCACCGGCTTCAGGTTGAACGCGTCGGCCTTCACCGCCTCGAGGTATTTCTTGGGCACGATCTGGCCGCCGTAGAACGCGAGCCGCGCCGGCAGCAGCGGGTCCGGCTTCTTCGTGTGGATGACGAGCGTGCCCGCGTCCGGCGCTTCGATCCGGTCGATGGACGTGAACACCGTGCTGACGCGGACCTTCGCGGCGGGGTCGAGCGTCCGCTCGAGGCTGAACTTCGCGTCGGCCGACGAGAACGGATCGCCGTTGTGCCACTTCACGCCCTGGCGCAGCTTGAAGGTCCACGTCGTGGGCGCCGTGAGCTTCCACTCGGTCGCGAGCCCCGGATAGAGCTTCTGGTCGGGATGCCGGGAGATCAGGTTGTCGAACACGTTGAACGACACGCGGATGTCGTTCGCCGAGGTGCTCATGTGCGGATCGAAGGCGGCGATATCGCCGCCCTGGGCGACCACGAGCTCACGCTTCTGGGTGGTCTGGGCCCGAGCCGGCGAGGCAAGGGGGGCCACGGCGCCGGCCGCGCCGAGGGCGGCCATGCCTTTCAGGACGTCACGTCGGCTGATTTCGGCCATGGGATCCCTCCATTGAGAGTGGGCGTCCTCCCCTGATCATCGTGGTGGGGTCAGGCGGGTCGTGGGGGCAGCCCCCGGCTGACGGCGTCGTGGACCATGCGCACGAGCGTGGTGATGTCGAAGACCGGCAATCCCGTCGCGGCCTGGAGATCTGCACGATAGGGCGGCATGTTGGTGCACTCGAGGACGATGGCGCCGATCTCCGGATGAGCCGCGAGCATCCGGCGAGCCACCGTCAGGTGCTCCTGGCGCGCCAGCTCCACGTCGAGCTCGAGCTGGTCGTCGAGGAGCACGCGGGTGAACTCCTTCTCGGTCTCCATTCCCGCGATCACCGTGGGGATGCTCTTGGTGATCCCCGCCCCCGTGAAGTGCTCCGGACGGAGCGATGACGCGTCCACCGTCATGATGCCCACGGTCCGGCCGGGCGCGAGCATGCGGTGGACGAGCGGCACCAGCATGAGGCTCGAGGTGAAGACGGGAATCGAGACGGCGGCCGCCACCTCGTCCTGGAACTTGGCGAGGAAGCCGCAATTGGTCGTCACCGCCCGCACCCCCTCGCGCTCGAGGGCCCGGGCGCCCTCGATGAAGGCGGGCAGGAGCTCGCGCTGACCGTGGCGCACCACGCGGTCCGGGGAGGCGCCCCGCACCCGGTGGTAGAGCACGGGGAAGTCGAACGTTGCCGCATTGCCCATGTCGCCGGGGATGCGGGGGAACTGGGTGTCGAGCATGAGGATGCCGACCGAATGGCCAAAGATGTTCTGCCCGCCCCGCACCCGGGTCATTTGTTCATGCCCCCAATCATTTCAGCCCTCACCTCGCCGCTGATCAACTCAGCACTCGCCTCAGGGCTTCGCCCTTCAGCTCGAAGGGCCACGCCTGCGGCTCGTCGGCAGCGTCTCGGCTCGAAATGCGGATTCAGACGACTAGTTCAGCTGCGCGAGCTTCTGTCGCGCTTTCCTGAGGTGACCTTTCACGGCCTCGTGGTCCGTGGTATTCGGGAACTCGGTCAGATAGCGCTCCAGGTCCGCGAGGCCCCGCTGGGTCTCGCCCATGTTGCTCCAGGCCATGCCGCGATCCCGCCACTCCCCTGCGGCTTTCGGATCGAGAACGAGGAGGCGGTCGATGGCGCCCACGACCTTGTCCCAGGCTTGGCGCTGCCAGTAGATGGCCTTCAGGTTGGCAAGCATGCGCGCCAGGAGCTGTCGGCCGGAGACGGGCGCGTAGTGCTCCTGGGTCAGCGTCACCCTCCGCCCGAGGACGCGCCCCACCAGCTGCTCGCAGCTCTCGGGAGTGAGGAGGGCGCCGCCATTGAAGGGATCGAGGAAGATCTGTGAATCGTCGAGCCGCGCCCCCGCGATGAAATGCCCCGGCAGCCCGATCCCCTCGACGGCCAGGCCCAGGCGCTTGCCCACCTCGATCAGCACGAGCGAGAGCGTGATGGGGATGCCCTGTCTTCGATCGAGCACGTCGTTGAGAAAGCTGTTGCGAGGGTCGTAGTAGTCCTCGCGATTGCCCGTGAAGCCCTGCTCGACGAAGAGGTATTCCCTCAGGCGATGAAGGCGCCCCAGCGGGTCGGTCGAGCGCCGCGCGCCGTCCACGCCACGGGCGAGCCCGTCCAGTCGTTCAAGGTACGCGTTGACGTCGAGGGCCGGATACTCCCACCGGCCGATGGTGAGCGCGGCCCGGGCGAGATCGAGGCGGCCATCGGGCCGTGAGACCAGCCCGGCGAGCTCTCGGAGCGACGGGTCGGCGCCCATCAGCAGCCGGGGGCGTGATGGATGCCCGCGGTCTTGAGGGCGGCCAGCTGGATTTCCTCGGCCAGCGACATGGTGCGCGCGGCGGCCCGGCGGGCCGCTTCCTGGTCATCGGGGGTGGTGGCGAAGCGCAGGAGCAGCGAGCGGCCGAGCTGGTGATGAAAGTACTCGTCCGGCTCGATGACATCGCGGTAGAGGGTGGCCGTGACCTTGTCCCCTGCCCGGTCGCAGAACTCGATGAACTGGCGATTTTTCACCACGGCGATGGCTTCGCGGGTGAACTGGCCGGCGGCCACCCGCTCGACGGTGGTCTTGAGCGTCTCGAGATACTGGAAGAGCGGGCCATAACCCTTGGCGAGCGGGTTGAAGCCGGCCGCCTCGAATCCCAGCTCGCGCAGGCGGTCGGCGATCATGCGGTAGTGCTTGGCCTCATCTCCCGCCTGCCGGGCGAAGGCCATCTTGACGTCCACGTCGTCGGTGGTCACCTGCCAGCGCGCGGCGATCTCCGTCGCCTCGATCTCGTTCCTCAGGGCAACTTTGAGAAGGTTCAAAACGGTGAGGTCACCCTCGACCTCGGGCTTGAGGGTGGCGTCGGGGGCCAGCCGCTTGAGGATGGCCTGGTTGCGCCCGTCGAGATCCCGGACGAACTCTTCGGCCGTCACGCCACCACTCCCGTCTTCAGGAGCTCGGGCAGCTCCCGGGTCAGGGTCTCCTTCGTGACGACCCGGCGGCAATGGTGGTGGAGGGGCTGGGTCTCGCGGGCCAGGACGTGCGTGGTGAAGCCGAGCACGGGCGGAGGCGGCACCGCGACGTCGAGGGTGTGGAACACGGCATCGTAGTCGAGGTCGCGGCTCGTCAGATCGACGATGACGAGGCCGGCCGGCTCGCGGAGGGCGGCCGCCAGCTCCTCGGAGGTTCTCGCGAAGAGCAGCGGAGTGCCAGCCATGCGGGCCGTCTCACGAATCCGGGCGACGAAGAACAGGTCCTTGACGACCGCCACGACCCTGGCCGGCATGTGGATGGGCGGTCAGTCGTCCTGCTCGGTATGGCCCAGCCAGTATCGGTTCCACTCGGCCAGGTGGGTCAGCGTCGCCAAGTCGCGCATCCGGTCGAGATAGACGACCCCGTGGAGGTGATCCGTCTCGTGCTGGACGACACGGGCGAAGAACTCTTTGAGCTCGCCCTCGATGCGCTGGCCCTCGCGATCATAGGCCTCGAGGCGCACCGCCGCGTAGCGCGGGACCATGCCGCGCATG
This sequence comes from Candidatus Methylomirabilota bacterium, assembly GCA_036002485.1. Lineage (NCBI taxonomy): Bacteria > Methylomirabilota (SeqCode) > Candidatus Methylomirabilota bacterium. The sequence continues at coordinate 5,494 of DASYTI010000238.1, forward strand.
TCGGGGACGGACAGACACCCTTCCCAGCCCTCTTCCATTTCCGCGGTGAGCGCCGTCACCACCGGATTGATGAGGATGGTGAGGGGGATGTTCGGCGCCTCGGGATACCGGGGATTGCCGTTGACCTCGGCCACGCAGATCTGCTTGAGGACGTGCACCTGGGGAGCGGCCAGGCCCGCGCCGTTGTACTCGCGCATGGTCTCGACCATGTCGTCGATGAGCCGCTGGATCTCCGGAGAGCGGATCTCCTCGACGGGGACGGGCAGGGCCGGCTGGCGCAGCACCGGATGACCCAGACGAGCCACTTTCAAGATGGCCATAGGATCGTTTCTCGCCTGAAGTGTAGCACGGCTTCCTACCCGGTCTTGAGTCCCAGGACATTGAAGGCGGGGATGGGCTTGGTGAATCCCTTGAGAGTCAGCTCCCCCATCGGCTCGCACGTGATGAGTCCTTCGACCTTGTACAGCACGCGGGAGGAGATCAGGATCTGGCCGGGCTTGGCCTCGGCGCAGAGGCGCGCGGCCAGATTCGAGACCGAGCCGATGGCGCCGTAGTCCCAGCGCCCTTCGAAGCCGATGGCGCCGAGGGTGGCCGGTCCATGCGCGATGCCCATGCCGAAGTGCAGGTCATAGCCGCGCCGCCGCCACTCGGGCACGAGGGCCTCCACCCTGCCTCGCATGCGGAGGGCCATGCGCACGGCCCGCTCCTCGGCATCACGCATCTCGACCGGATCGTTGAAAAAGACCATGAGACCATCGCCCGCGAAGTGCTCGAGGGTGCCTTCGCTCCCGAGGATGAGCCGCCCCATCTCGGCGTGGTACTCGTGCAGCACGTCCATGACCTCTTCGGGCTCGGCGATCTCCGCGAAGGCGGTGAAGCCTCGGAGGTCCACGAACACCACGGTGATCTCCCGCCGGTGGCTCTTGAGCGGGTCCTCGGCGCCGCCGCTCACGATGAGCTCGGCGAGCTGGGGCGAGAAGAAGCGCTTGAGCCTCCCCAGCCGCTCGAGCTGCGCCACCTGGGCCCGGACGCGCTCCTCGAGGTTGGCGTTGAGGTCGGCGAGCTCGCCCGCCTGCGTCTGGACGGTATCGTAGAGATCCTTGATTCTGAGGAGCGAGCGCACGCGGGCCACCAGCTCGCCCGTGTTGACGGGCTTGGTGAGGAAGTCGTCGGCGCCGGCCTCGAGCCCCTTGATGCGCTCGCGGGTCGGGTCCAGGGCCGTCACCATCACCACGGGCAGGATGCCGTACTCGGGGTTGGCGCGGATGCGCCGGCAGACTTCGTAGCCGTCCATGCCCGGCATCATGACGTCGAGAAGCACCAGGTCCGGCCGCTCCGCCTCCACCCGCTCGAGGGCCTCCTGGCCGGAGGCCGCCGTCAGAGTCGAGTAGCCCTTGGCCGCGAGGAGATCCACGAGCATCTTCACGTTGTGGACAGTATCGTCCACCACCAGAATCTTTGGAGGCATTGCATGGACGCTAAGCCCGGTCCGCTCACGTGTCAAGGCATGGGGCGTTCTTGACTCACGGGAAGGCCGTTGCTAGCATGCCGCTCACGGCCTTTCGGCCGCCTTCATGGGCGCTCACGAGGACGGACTTCCCGTAGGGTCAGCGCCATCGACCCCGGTGGCCGACCCGGGCATCAGCGAGCGCTCCGCGGGGTTCCTGCTTTCCCACACGCCCCTGGGATCTCTCGTGCGCGCGGTGGCCCGGCTGCGTCTCTCCGTCCACTTCAAGCTCCTGGCCGGCTTTCTGCTCGTCGTCATCGTGGTCGCCCTCATGGGGGCCGTGAGCCTCGAGATCATCACGCGCATGTCGCGACAGAGCGAGTCGATGCATCGCGCCCACCAGCGCGTGAGCTCGGCTCGGCAGGCCCAGCACGCCCTGGCCACGCAGATGAGCTTCACCGCCATGGCCCTCCTCCTGAGGGACGAGGCGACCATCGCGAGCATCCTCCGCGAGAACAATCGCCTGAACGCCATGCTCGCGGAGATCGAGGAAGGCGCGCCCGCCGACGAGCGCGAGATCATCCAGCGCATCCGGACCGCCCAGGGCGAGGTCATGGCCACCGTGGCCGACGTGGCGAACCTGGTTCGCGACGGCAAGATCGAAGAGGCGATGCAGCTCCAGCTCACCACCGGCTATCCTCTCTTCCAGCAGGTCGAAGGCCTCGTCGAGCAGGTGGTCCGGCTGGAGGAGAGCAGCATGGGCCGGCTTCGCGCCGCCACCGCGCTCGCGAACCGTCAAGCCTTCTACCTCATGGGCGGCCTCATCGTCGCCTCCATCCTCCTCGCCCTCCTCCTGGGCTTCGTGACGTCATGGTCCTTCATCATCCCCGTGCGGGAGGCCCAGGGCTTCCTCGGACGTCTGTCCAAGGGCGACTTCGGCACCAAGGTCGTCGTCCCGAATCGAGACGAGTTCGGCGCCCTCGCCGCCCGCATGAACGACATGAGCGCCGAGCTGCGGCGGCTCTACGAGGACCAGCGCGAGGCCGCCCATCAGCTGGAGACGCTCAACCGTCAGCTCGCGCGCGCGAGCCAGGCCAAGTCGGAGTTCCTGGCCAATATGAGCCACGAGCTGCGCACGCCCATGAACGCCATTCTCGGCTTCACCGAGATGATCCTCGACGACGTCTATGGCGAGGTGCCGGCGGAGGTGCGGGGCCCCCTGGAGGACGTGCAAGCCTGCGGCCGCCAGCTCTTGCGCCTCATCAACGACGTGCTGGATGTGTCCAAGATCGAGGCGGGGCGCATGGAGCTGAGCTTGACCGACTACTCGGTGGCCGAGGTCGTGGAAACGACGCGCACCTCCCTGCGCTCCCTGGCTGCCGAGAAAGGGCTCGAGTTCATCGCGGAAGTCCAGCCCGACATCCCGCTTGCCTATGGCGACGGCAAGCGGATTACCCAGTGCCTGACCAACCTCGTGGGCAATGCCCTGAAGTTCACCAAGGAGGGCACGGTGGCCATCCGGGCCCGGCACGAGGGCGACCAGGTCGTGTACTCGGTGAGCGACACCGGCATCGGCATCGCCCCCGACCAGCTCGACCACATCTTCGGCGAGTTCCGCCAAGTGGACGCGAGCATCAGCCGGGAGTTCGGGGGAACGGGGCTGGGGCTGAGCATCACCAAGACCTTCGTCGAGCTCCACGGAGGGCGCATCTGGGTCGAGAGCAAGCCCGGCCGCGGCTCGGCCTTCCACTTCGCGATTCCCCTGCGCGTCGCCGAGGTCACGGAGGGAGCATGAGCCAGAAGAGAATCCTGCTCGTCGAGGACAACGAGTTCAACCGGAAGATCGTCCGAGACCTTCTCTCCCGCCAGCCCTATGATCTCCTGGAGGCCCATGACGGCGAGGCGGGAGTGGAGGCGGCCCGCCGCGAGCTGCCCGACCTGATCATCATGGACGTCCAGCTGCCCAAGCTGTCGGGTCTGGAGGCGACCCGGCGGATCCGGGCCGAGCCCGCGATCGCCAAGATCCCGATCATCGTGGTCACCTCGTTCGCCCTCAGCGGCGACGCCAAGAAGGCCATGGACGCAGGGGCCTCGGCATATCTGGCCAAGCCGTACAGCCCGCGGCAGCTGCTGGAGGCCATTCGCAAGATGCTGGGTGACGCGTGAGATTTGGCCCGGGAGGAGGAGACCTATGAGCGCGAGGAGTCGATGGATTGTGGCGTTGATGGCGGTCACCGTGGCCGCCGTCCTCTCGCCCCTTTCTGTCCACGCCGGGCAGGAGGAGCAGTTCACCCCGGAGTACAAGGAAGTGCGGAGCGCCTTCGATCCGAAGCACACGCCGAGGATCGTGGCGCCAGAGCGCGTCAAGCGGGGCGAGTGGTTCGATGTCACCATCACGGTGGGCGCGGGCGGGGATCACCCCTCGCTCGGCGAGCACTTCGTGCGCTATATCGCCCTCTACATCAATGGCGCGGAGATCTCCCGCGCCTATCTCCACCCCGTCTTCTCGTTCCCCAAGGTCACCTTCACCATCGCCCTCGACGAGGGCGGCGTGCTCAAGGCCGTCGAGGAGCCCACGCACTCCGCGGCCTGGGAATCATCCAAGCCCATCGCGGTCACCCCCTAGCCCGAGCTATTTCACGATTGCACATACGGCATCCTGGCCTCCCCCTTATCTACTCAGCCCTCGCCTCAGGGCTTCGCCCTTCAGCTCGAACTGCGGCCCTCTCCCCCTTCGGGGGCGAGGGATCAAAATGAATCCCTCTCCCTCGGAGAGGGAGAGGGCTGGGTGAGGGTGGCGATGCCTTCGCGAATGGTCCAGGCTAGGCGGCGACTATTTTTTTCCCATCTCGACGGTGACGTCGGTGACTGGCTTGTCGTCCACGGTGACGTCGCGCGTGACCGTGCCCAGGAGCTCGTGCCAGATCTTGAGGGTGTACTTGCCGGGCGGCACATTGTTGAGAGCGAACTCGCCATTGGCGCCGGTGACGGCAAAGAACGGGTGGTCGGCCACCACCACCCAGGCCCGCATCCAGGTGTGGAGATCGCAGTCTATCCTGACGATCTCGGGCTTCTTGAAGACGATGGGGACAGCCCGTCCCTTGGGCTGCGTCCGGTTGAAGGTGGCGTTCTCGGTGCTGACGCTGTGCAGGTTGTGGAGCAGCCTGTCGCTGTTGAGGAACTCGACCGTCCCGCCCACCGGCACGATCACCACCCGCGGGACATAGACGCATTGCTGCTGGTCCACCTGCACGGGCCCCGCCGAGGCCTCCCCCCGGATCCCCAGCGGGGGCGCCTGCACCGAGACCACCGCCCAGCGAATGCCGCGGTTGGGGCCGAGGACGAGATCGTCGCTCTCCCTGCTCTTGCCGCACACGTACTGGTCGATATTGATCGTGACCGTCTTTTTTTCTGGCGGCGGCCCCGCGTGGAGGACGGAGCCCTTGATGGACGCGGCGGCGGCCGGCCCTGCCGCCAGCACATACGCCGCCACCGCGAGCGAGACGATCCGGACCGAAGGGCCAGCGCCACTTCTCATGCGCGATCTCCTAGTCAGCTACGTGCGGGTGCGGCGTGTCCACTTGACGCCGTAGGCGTGCGGCTCATAGCCCTCGAGGTAGCGGAGCAGCGCATCGATGTCGGGAGCAGGATACCAGAGGTCGAGAAACTCCGGCTTGATGAAGCCTTGGTGGGCGATAGGCTCGCGCGCTTTCCGTTCACGTCACGATTTGATCTGGGCAAGCGCCACTCCCCCGAGCGCGCTGATGAGGACCACGAGCAGCGGTGGGGTCCGCCAGACGGCGAGGAGAGCGAACCCGACGAGGGCAAGCCCGAAATCCGCCGGCGTCTTGACCGAGCTTGTCCAGACCGGATTGTAGAGCGCGGCGCCGAGCAGTCCGACCACCGCCGCGTTGACGCCCCGCATGATCGCTTGGGCGCCCGTACGCCGCCGGAAGGCGTCCCAGAAGGGCAAGGTGCCCACGAGCACGAGCACGCCAGGAAGGAAGATGGCGACCAGGCTGAGCGCGGCCCCCGCCAACCCGTTCGGCCACGGTCTTGCCACGGCCCCCAGGTAGGCCGCGAAGGTGAAGAGCGGGCCGGGGACGGCCTGGGCGGCCCCATAACCGGCGAGGAAGAGGTCGTCGCTCACCCACCCCGGGACAACCACGGCCTCGCGCAGCAACGGCAAGACCACGTGCCCGCCGCCGAATACGAGCGCGCCTGACCGGTAGAAGGCCTCGAACAATGCTACGCCCTGGGACGCACCAAGATGTCGGAAGACAGGCAGCCCTATGAGCAGGAGAAAGAAACCAGCGAGCGCCGCGAGCCCGACCGCGCGTGAGATCGGCACCGACACATGGCCGGTCGATGCTTGCCGCGCGCTACGACAGAGCCACAGGCCGGCCACGCCTCCCAGGACAATGGCGGAGATCTGGGCAACCGAGGAAGCGCTGACCAGAATGACCAGCGTCGCCACCACCGCGATCGAAGCGCGCTCGCGGTCGGGGCACAGCGTGCGTGCCATGCCCCAGACGGCCTGGGCGACGATGGCCACGGCAACCAGCTTGAGGCCGTGCAACAGCCCGATTCCCAGGGGCCCTTGAAGCGTGCTCGCGCCATAGGCGAACAAGACGAGGGCAAGCGCCGAGGGCAGGGTAAATCCGGTCCAGGCCGCGAGGCCACCGAGATAGCCGGCCCGCATGAGTCCAACGGAAAAGCCGACCTGGCTGCTCGCGGGACCGGGCAGGAACTGGCAGAGCCCGACCAGATCGGCAAAGGCGTGCTCGTCGAGCCAGCGACGCCGCACGACGAACTCTTCGCGGAAATAGCCAATGTGAGCGATCGGCCCGCCAAAGCAGCTCAGTCCGAGCTTGCCGAAGGCGAGGAGAACCTCGAGGGCCCGGCCGATCGGCCCGCTCTTCCGGTCGGCGCGTCTCGCGGTTTTTGTCTGCTCCTCGCTCACGCGCGGGCAGCCCGTGCCGAATTGGTACGGGAGGCCATAGCATTCCGGCGGAGCCCGGCCGGCCGAGGGCGCAGGAGGGCTGTGCCCTTGAAGCGCGCGCGGAGATCCTCGTCGCTCATGGCGGCGATCCGCTCGGCGCCCGGATACGGGGCTGAGGGGAGAAAGGCTTCCTCTCCCGTCACGGGCGCCTTCCGGTTCCAGGGACAGACCTCCTGGCAGACGTCGCAGCCGAATTGCCAGGGGCCGAGGGCCTCTTCGAGCGCCGGCTCGAGGTCGCCGCGATGCTCGATGGTCAGATACGAGATGCAGCGCCTCGCGTCGAGGACATAGGGGGCGACGAAGGCGCCCGTCGGACAGGCATCCAGGCAGGCCCGGCAGGAGCCGCAGCGGTCCGGCAGCGGCTCGTCGAAGGCGAGCTCCGCCGTGGTGAGGAGCACGCCGATCAGGAACCATGAGCCGAGCTCCGGGTGCAAGAGCATGGTGTTCTTGCCCGTCCACCCCAGGCCCGCCCGCGCGGCCAGATCCCGCTCGAGCACGGGCCCCGTGTCGACGTAGGCGCGGCTCCGGGCTCCCGCGGCCTCGAGAAGATATTGCCCGAGCGCCTGCAGGCGGGGCGTCATCACGTCGTGGTAGTCGCGTCCCCAGGCATAGCGCGCCACGGGCGTCCACGACGGATCGGGCACAGGCTCGCCCTGGAAATAGTTGAGGGCGACGCAGACGACGGACCGCGCCCCGGGGAGCACGGAGCCGGGATCGAGTCGCTCGCTCAGGCGTCGCCCGAGATAGCTCATGGTCCCGGCGTACCCCGCCTCGAGCCAGCGCTCCAGGGCCGGGCCGTGGTCGGGAGGAGACGCGGGGCCTATGGCCACATGGTCAAAACCCTCCGCGAGCGCCCGGGACTTGACGGAGTCCGTCAGGATCGACGAGGTCAGGGTCACGACTTGCGGGCCTTGACGATGAGGTGGGCGCGCGTGAGCGTGCGCCCGCCACCCTCGAGGAAGGCGAGGTAGCGGAACCACCGGCCGTCGGCCCGCCACGCGTCTTCAAGACCCACGGCGGCGGCCAGCCCTTCCTCCACCGAGGCAAAGCGCTTCACCTCACGCTCGACCTCGACGACTTCGGGGAGGAAACCCTGGGCGCGGAGGCTCCGCTCCATGCGCGTCTCGTCGTAGGCGAAGCGGGAGACCTTGCCCGTCTCCCTCCACTGGTCGACATGGAAGGCGACCATCCCCAGGCACTGGCCGGGTCGAAGGGCTCGGGCCGCGCGCTCGATGATGGCGTCGGAGGCGCAGAGATGCGCCGTCACCATATCGGGGCTGAAGCGAACGTATTCCTCGCGCTCGGCATCTCCTTCGATGAAATCGACGTTGGCGAGCTGGGCCTGCTCGGCCAGACGACGAGCTTCCTTGATGGCGGCGGGGTCCCGATCGAGGCCCGCGACGTGTCTCATCCGTGCGGCGAGCCAGAACGTCAGTCGCCCCGTGCCGCAGCCCACGTCGAGCCCCCGCATGGTGTCGAGACCCTCCGCCTCGAGCAGACCCAGGAACCTTGGCGAGACAGGCAAGCTACTCGGCCTTGAAGTACTTCGCCTCTGGGTGGTGGAACACGAGGGCGGAGACCGAGGCCTCGGGGTCCATCATGAAGCCTTCGGTCAGCCCGAGGCCGATCTGCGATGGCTCGAGGAGGTCGAAGAGGATGCGCTGATCCGCGAGATTCGGACAGGCGGGATAGCCGAAAGAGACCCGGAGGCCGCGGTAGTGCGCCTTGAGCCTGTCCTCCATGGGCATGCCGGGCGGATCCGGAAAGCCCCACTGGGTCCGCAGCCGCGTGTGGAGCATCTCCGCCAGCGCTTCGGCCAGCTCGATGGCGAGGGCCTGGAGGGCATGCGAGCGGAGGTACTCGCCCTCCTCCTTCCAGCGCTCGGCGAGCTCGCGGACGCCCTTTCCGCACGTGACGGCGAAGAGCGCGACATAGTCCGGCTCGGGCCAGCCCGTATCGCGCGCGTAGTCGGAGAGACAGAGGCGCTCGCCGCCCCGCTGGCGCGGGAAGGAGAAGCGCGCGGTCTCGCGCCCGTCGCGATACAGAACGAGGTCGTCGCCCGCCGAGCGCGCCTCGAAGAAGCGGTAGAGCGCATTGGCCTCCAGCCACCCCTGCTCCACGACCTCCCGCTTCAGCTCCTCGATGGTCCCGTTGATCTCCAGGGTCTTGGCATCCCCGTCGGCGAGGAGGCGCTGGACCGAGCCCTTCACGCCCAGGTGCTTGCCGAGGAGCATCTGGAGGTTGAGATAGGGATAGACGTGCGTCAGGGGTACCCGCCGGAGGACGTGGAGATCGAGGTCGGGCGGCTTGGGGACGGAAACGTCCCGCGAGACGGCCGAGCGAGCGGGTGTCGCGGCGGCGGGCCGCGGCTCTTCCATCACTTCGGCCCCCGCGCGCAGCCGCTCCTGCTCGGCGCGGAGGCGCTCGATGAGGCCCTCGCGGGTGGTGGCGCCGAAGAGTCGATTGGCGAGGTCGAGGCCATCCATGGCGTCCTTGGCGTAGAGGGTGGGCCCGCCGTACTCTACGGAGATCCTCGTGGCCGTGAACTTGCGCGTGAGGGCGGCGCCGCCCACGAAGAGCGGGATCTCGATGCCCGCGGCCCGCAGGTCCTGGGCGGTGGTGACCATCTGCTGGGCTGACTTGACGAGGAGACCCGAGAGGCCGAAGGCATCGGGCTTGTGCTGGTGATAGGCGGCGATCAGATCCTCGGGGGGCACCTTGATGCCGAGATTGATGATGCGATAGCCGTTGTTCTTCAGCACGATCTCGACCAGGTTCTTGCCGATATCGTGGACGTCGCCCTTGACGGTGGCCAGGATGAGGGTGGCCCGCGTGGCGCTCTCGTCCTTTTCCATGAAGGGCTCGAGGTAGGCCACGGCCGCCTTCATGGCCTCGGCGGACTGAAGCACCTCGGCCACGATGAGCTGGTTGTCGTTGAAGAGCCGTCCGACCTCTTCCATGCCCTTCATGAGGGGGCCATTGATGATCCCGAGGGCGCCGGCCTCTTTGAGCTTGAGGACCAGGTCATCGAGCAGGCCATCCTTCGAGCCCTCCACGATGTAGCGCGCGAGCCGCTCGTCGAGGGGCAGCGTGGCCCCCGTCTTCGCCTCCTTCTTCCTGCCCCGGAAGTGAGCGGCGAAGGCGGCCACCGGGTCTTCGCCGCGCCAGTAGATCAAGTCCTCGGCCAGCCGCCGCTCTTCTTCCGGAATGGACGGGTACCGCTCGAGCCGCTCCGTGTTCACGATGGCGTAGTCGAGCCCGGCCTTGGTGCAGTGGTAAAGGAAGACGGCGTTCAGCACCTCGCGCCCCGCGGGGGGCAGGCCGAAAGAGACGTTCGAGATGCCGAGGATGGTCTTGCACTCGGGGAAGCCGGCCTTGATGGCGCGAATGCCCTCGATGGTCTCGACGGCCGAGCCGATGTAGTTGACATCGCCCGTGCCCACGGGGAAGACGAGGGCATCGAAGATCAGGTCGCGGGCGGGCACCCCGTACTTCTCGGTGAGCAGGGCATGGGAGCGCCCGGCGATGGCCAGCTTGCGGGCCCGCGTCACCGCCATGCCCTGCTGCTTGTCCTCGTCGATGCACCCCACCACCACGGCCCCGCCATAGGTGCGCAGGAGCGGCACGACCTTCTCGAAGCGGTCCTCGCCGTCCTCGAGATTGATCGAGTTGACGATGGCCTTGCCCTGGCAGACCCTGAGAGCCCGCTCGATGACCACGGCATCGGTGGAGTCGATCATGAGGGGGACCTTGACCTTGCGCGTGATCTGCTCCATGAAACGGTCCATGTCCGCGGTCTCGTCCCGATCCGGATTGGCGAGACAGATGTCCAGCACTTGCGCCCCGCCCTTGACCTGCCCCCGTCCGACCTCGGACCCCTCCTCGAACTTGTCCTCCACGATGAGGTCCTTGAACTTGCGCGAGCCGATGACATTGGTCCGCTCGCCCACGAGGACGGGGCGATTGTCGTCGGCGGGATAGAGCGCCTCGATGCCGCTGACCGACGCGGCTCGTGACGCGGCCGGCTGCCGTGGCGCGCGATCCCCGATGATTCGGGAGAGGGCGGCGATATGAGCGGGGGTCGTCCCGCAGCAGCCGCCGATGGCATTGACCCAGCCTTCCTCGACGAAGCGCCGCATCTTGAGGGCCAGGCTCTCCGGCGTCTCCTCGTAATGGCCGCGCTCGTCGGGGAGTCCGGCATTGGGATACACCGTCACCAGGCAGGTCGATATCTCGGCCAGCGAGCGCAGGTGGTCCGTCATGAACTCGGGCCCCGTCGCGCAGTTGAGGCCGATGGAGAAGAGATCGAGGTGCTCGAGCGAGGCGTAGAGCGCGTCCACTCCCTGCCCCGCCAGCATGGTGCCCATGGGCTCGATGGTGCCGCTGACCATGAGGGGAAGCTGCTGCCCGGCTTCCACCATGGCGCGCCTGATGCCGATGGCGGCGGCCTTGACGTTGAGCGTGTCCTGGCAGGTCTCGAGCATGAGCGCGTCCACGCCGCCTTCGATCAGCGCGCGCGCCTGACGGTAGTAGGCGTCGAGAACCTGATCGAAGGTGACGCCGCCCGTGACGGTGATCGTCCGCGTGCCCGGGCCCATGGCGCCCAGGACGAAGCGCGGACGCGCTGAGGTGGAGCGGCTGTCGGCTGCCTCTCGGGCAAGGCGGGCCCCGGCCAGCGTGATCTCGTGACAACGCTCGGCCAGGCCATATTCGGCTAGCACATAGGGGGCACAGCCGAAGGAATTAGGTGAGATGAGATCGGCGCCCGCGTCGAGATAGGCCTCGTGGATGGACCGGATGACGTCGGGGCGCGTGAGATTGAGGTGCTCATTGCACCCCTCCAGGGCCGGCCCGCCGAAATCGGCCGCGCTGAGGTCGCGCGCCTGGATCTGGGTGCCCATGGCGCCGTCCATGAGCAGGATGCGGCTCCCGAAAGCCTGGGCGAGCTTCGAAACGGTGCCGCTCATGTGCTCATTCTAGCGCAGGGGCGCCGAAAGCCGCAGGGCGGGGAGAGCTCTCAGCCTGTCACGGCGCCTTCGAAGGCGTTCCGGGCAATATCGTTTTCTGGGCATTGGCGCGCTTCGCCGTCGGCGCACACGCTCGCTCTCGACGGGATCTTCGCCCCGTCCCCGCCCGGGCCGCTCGCTTTCCACCCTGCGGATGCGCCGAGCGACGCCGAGGTGGCGCAGGTGCTCGGCACGATCCGACGACGGGTCGGGCGCCTCCTGGGCCGCCGCGGACTCGCGAGCCTGGCGAGGACGGAACAGGTCGCGAGGACCCACTCGCCGAGGCCTCCCTGGCCCTTGCCGGCATCGTGAGCGCTTCCGTGCAGGGGC
>DASYTI010000239.1 GCA_036002485.1 Candidatus Methylomirabilota bacterium
TGAAGACCGAGAGGCCCTAGTTATAGCCGACGGGGTATCGCATAGCAAGAGCCTTGCCCCCACCGCCGTCAGTGATTCCACGCGCTTGTGATGCGCCCTTGGACCGCTTTGCCGAGAAAATGCGCAACGAGACCTTGACGTGCCGCAACCTGTTGCTGTCGAGTCAACCCGGCATGAATCCCTCTCCCCCATCGGGGGAGAGGGCCGCAGTTCGAGCTGAGGGGCGCAGCCACGAGGCGAGGGCTGAGTAGATCAGGGGGCAACCTCTCCAAGCGCACGATTCACGCAAGTACAATGGTACCGGGCTTGCGTGCCTGACTGAGGATGGCCTAGCATCGTGCCATGCCGCTCGTCGCTGCCTTTGCCTGCCCGCACACCCCGCAGCTGCTCGTGCGGCCCGAGACCGAGGACCGCGACATGGTCCTTCGCGTTCACGCCGCCTATGGCGAGGTCAAGCGGCTGCTCGAGGCCGCGCGTCCCGATGTCATCTGTGTGGTCGCCGGGGACCATGTCGAGGGCTTCTTCCTCACCTCCGTCCCTGCTCTCGCTGTCTACGTCGGGGCCTCCGTCTCGGGCAAGTTCGACCGCTATCGCTATACCTTCGACGTGCACGAGCCCCTCGCCCGCACCCTGCTCGAGCAAGGGATAGAGCGCGGCTTCGACCTGACGTACTCACAGGATCTCGCCCTCGACTATGCCTTCTTCGTGCCGCTGCACTTCACCATGCCCGAGCCGCGGGTGCCCATCGTCCCCCTCTTCGTCAATGTCTACCTCCCTCCCCAGCCGACGCCCGCCCGGTGCTACGCCTGGGGCCAGGCCGTGCGCGGCATCCTCGATGCGCGCCCCGAGCGCGTGGCCCTCATGGCCTCGGGCGGGCTCTCACACTTCCCCGGCACCGACCAGTACGGCTCGCCGGACTACGACTGGGACCGTCAGATGCTGGATCGGCTCGTGGCGGGACGCGGCAGCGAGACGGTCGCCCTCACCGCCGAAGAGCTGGACAAGGCCGGCAACGTCGAGTTCAGGACCTGGATCACGCTTCTGGGCGCCGTCGGTCCGGCCAAGGCTCGGGTCATCTGTTACGAGCCCTCCTGGCATCACGGCAATGCCACGGTGACGTGGCCGCTCGCATGAGCCTCCACTACACCTTCCCGCCCGCCTCGGGCTACCCGCTCAACCGCTGCCTCTACCAGCTCAAGTCAGACGACGCCTTCCGCGAGCGCTACCTGAAAGATCCCGACGCCACCCTGCGCGAGGCCGGCCTCGACCCCGAGCGGACCGCCGCCCTCCGCACTCTCGACCGCGACAAGCTGCTCGCCCTCGGCGCCCACGCCTACCTCGTCTTCATGGCCTCCCTGCGCCTCAAGATGGCCACGGCACCCCAGGCCTTCGAGAGGTTCTAGGCCCAGTGGCTTCAGCGCGGAAGACGAAGCGGGACATCACACCCCTCACGGTGCTCAAGGGTGCGGGCCCTTGTTGTGGGCTATGCGGGAAGAGGCGCGAGCTCACGCGAACCGCGTGCTGCGGGCAACGGATATGCGACGATCAGCACAAGTACGTCATGTTCTCGTACGCTCGCAACAGCTGTTTCCGGAACCACCATCGGTATACGCTCTGCGCCCACCATTCCGCCGAGAATCATCGCGGGGACTGGCGCGCGTGTCTGCGCTGCCGCGACGATTTCGAGACGGAGATGTACGTCTATTACGGCACGAACGAGTACAACTTCATCAAGCTCGACAATCCTCCGAGCTACGCGCCCACCCTCTGCAAGCAGTGCGGAGCAATCATCCGCCTCGCCGAGGACGCGTACGCTATGATGGGGAACGCCTACTACTGTGCGCGATGTCCTCCTCCGTCATGGCGACAGAAGCAGCCACGGCGGAAAAACAAGCAGCCGAGAAGACGGAAGTGAGCGGGCTAGAGCTCCGCCACATTCCCTGGAAGCCAGGACTCAAAGAAGTGTAAGGTGGATTTATGGGGCAGCCCATCATAACGTCCTCGCCGGAAATCCTCAGCGGTGCGCCCGTCTTCGCGGGCACCCGCGTGCCTGTTCAAGCGTTGATCGACTACCTCGAGGGCGGAGAAACCATCGATGACTTCTTGGCGGGGTTTCCGACCGTCAAGCGAGCACAGATCGTCGCGTTTCTCGAAGAGGCAGCCGCGCGAATGATCGCACAGGCGCCGTGAGGGTGCTTCTCGATGAGTGCGTCGATCGACGCCTCGCGGGAGACATCCTGGGCCACGATGTGAAGACGGTTCCGGAGATGGGCTTCGCGGCACTCAAGAACGGCGAGCTGCTGGCCCGAGCAGAAGACGAGTTCGACGCCTTCATCACCGTTGACCGAAATCTCCCATTCCAACAAGACGTCTCACGCTTTTCCTTCGCCGTGATCGTGTTGCGTGCTCCATCGAACCGCGTCACCGATCTGCGTCGCCTCGTGCCGCAGTTGCTCACCGCCTTGCCGGTGGCAAAGCGTGGCGAAGTCACATGGGTCGGCACCTAGCTTGACGTAAGTGAAAGGCGTGGGGGTCAGGTCTCACATTCATACATTTCCCCTCGGCCTCGGCTGCGGGGGGCGACCAGGTGCCTAGCCCTGATGTTGGATTGCAAGACCTGACGCCCGTGGTCCCTGCACCCCAGACCTTCGAAAGGTTCTAGGGGGGTGAAAGGTCCGGGCCGCTTGACCCACGTTATTCCCAGCAACCGCTCTTCGTCCGGTTCCGACCAGTGGTTCCGCATAGGAACGGGCGCGTCTGCCACACATCGCAGCATAGGGAGTAGAAATGCCGAGCTGATATTCGGTCCCGAGCCCAATCACCCAACGCCTGCTAGGCTGGTGGGCGCTGCGTCACGGTTTTTGGATAGTTCCGCCGAATTCACGTTAGGGGTACAAAGCGAGATCAACCCATGAGCATCTACGACGAGATCGGGAGCCGGCTCCGGTCGAGCGCGACGTGATCGTGAAGATCCAGCCGCCTTGGAACACACAGGTACCGTGGTAGAACAGTCCGTCCGGTGCGCTTGTCAGATCGGGGTCAGGTCTCACATTCATACATTTCCCGCCGGACTCAGGGGGGGATCGACCAGATGTCGAGGCCTGGTCTTGGATTGCAAGACCTGACCCCGACGAGCGGCGCCTAGCGCCTTGGTTCATGCGGCCGTGTTCGATTTCGATCTCACGCTCGCGGACTCCACCGCCGGTGCTGTGGAATGCGTCAGCTACGCCCTGCTCAAAATGGGGTTGCCGCCAGTTGATCGGACGGCAATTTGCAGCACGGTGGGGCTCTCACTGCCACGAATCTTCTACGCGCTCACCGGTGCCTCTGATCCTGCGAGCATGGGCGAGTTCTCTCACTGGTTTGTCGAGCGAGCCGACGAGGTGATGGCCGATCTCACCGTGATGTTCCCTCAAGTTCCGGGTACATTGGCGACGCTACGACGGTCGGGTATTCGCACCGCGATCGTCTCCACGAAGTTTCGTCGTCGAATCAAAGGCATTCTTGCTCGTGAGAAGCTCGCCGATGCCTTCGAACTGATTGTCGGCGGAGAGGACGTGGCTCAGCACAAGCCGGACCCGGAGGGATTGAACCGCGCACTGGCCGGGCTGAAGGTGACGGCCGCCGACTCGGTGTATGTGGGAGATCATCCAGTCGATGCTGAGGCCGCACAGCGTGCTGGCGTTCGTTTCATTGCCGTTCTGAGCGGAAGTTCACTGGTGAGTGACTTTGTCGAATATGAAGCCGCGGGTATTCTGTCATCGCTGGAGGAGCTACCACCGGTGTTGGATGGAATGTAGTTGCGCTTCGCCTTTCTGGTGTTCATGGGTCTGGACCTGGCCTTCGGCGGCGGCGTCGCGGAATCGTCGACGGCCCGGTCCGAGCCCGAGGTCGAGATCGTCGACGATCCCCGACCTTCTCTCTCGGCACGGATCGATCTCGGGCGCAGATTCGGCGAGGCTCCCTGCCCTTCGAAACCAGCGCGCAGGACGACTATCCGCGAGGCACTGCGCCCGGACGCGAAGAGAATCCTCATCCACCAGTACGACGCCACCGATTGGCGCGACCTCGAGACGTTGAGAGGCTACCTCAGACGCCTTCTGAACGCCGAGCCCGAAGGCGGGATGCTCTCTCCCGCCGTGTACTGGGCGGAGGCCCGCCCAGCCGAGATCTTCGCGTCCGTCGAGTTCGCGAACGGTCAGCGCCGACCGCTCCAGCTCGCAAACGGCTATGCTCATGTTCAGGACGCGTCAGGATGTGAGTGGTGGGCGCGATACCTGGGCCCCGATCGAAGCAAGTGGGTCGTGCGGCCTTGAAGTATTCTCCGTGCCCTGGGAGGCACGCCATGAGCATTCCGCGATTCCTTCGCGTGGTCGGCCTGGCGGCGCTGGTGATCGTGGCCGCCTCGCCCGCCCTCGGCCAGGCGCCCAGATCGGGCGGCTCGCTCACCTTGAG
The DNA here is from genome assembly GCA_036002485.1 of Candidatus Methylomirabilota bacterium. Lineage (NCBI taxonomy): Bacteria > Methylomirabilota (SeqCode) > Candidatus Methylomirabilota bacterium. The sequence goes on from DASYTI010000239.1 coordinate 4,456, forward strand.
GCTGCGCGAGGACTTGCCGCAGGGCTTCGCGATCCACGAGAGCCCGACGATCTCCACCATGTGGCCGGCCATGCCGTGCCTCAGCAACCTGGTGCTCTTCGATCCGCTGAAGCCCACCCATAGCGTGGACAACCTCATCGGTGAGCTCGCCGAGCGCTGGTCGTGGCAGGAGAGCTATCGCAAGCTGGTCTTCTTTCTCCGCAAGGACGTGAGGTGGCACGACGGCAAGCCTTTCACCTCCAGGGACGTCAAGGCCACCTTCGACATGCTCCGGGAGGCGCTGGAGGCTCCCGCCAAGCTGCGGTTCAACCCGCGGAAGGAATGGTGGGCCAACGTCGAGGCGGTCGACGCCATCGATCCGCTCACCGTGGTGTTCCGGCTGAAGCGGCCCCAGCCCTCCCTGCTCCTCATGCTGGCCTCCGGATACACACCCATCTACGCCGCTCACGTGCCCGCGGCCAGCTACCGGGCGGGTTGCGTCGGCACGGGGCCCTTCAAGCTGAAGGACTGGCGCAAGGGCGAGTTCGTCGAGTACGTGAAGAACCCCGACTACTTCGTGAAGGGCCGGCCCTACCTGGACGGCCTGCGATATCTGATCATCGCGGAGCGCGGAACGGCCACGGCGGCCGTCCAGGCGGGGCGCGTGGATGCGACGTTCCCGGGCGAAACGGGGAAGGGCATCGCCGATCAGCTCAAGAAGGCCGTGCCCCAGCTCGTCATCACGACCGTGAATTCCAGCGTCCTCGATCATCTCATCCTCAATACGAGGAAGCCGCCGTTCGACAACGCCAAGGTGCGTCAGGCCGTCAACCGCGCCATCGACCGGCGGGCCCTCGCGGCTGCCGTCTACCAGGGAGGAGCCACCCTCGGCGCCTCCATGGTGCCCAGGCCCTACGGAGTGTGGGGCATGCTCGAGGCTGATCTGCGCGGGCTCGCCGGCTACGGCAATCCCAGCGAGGAGAAGGCCCAGGCCCGCAAGCTGCTCGGCGAGGCCGGATTCGGTCCCAGCAGTCCCCTGAAGCTCGAGATGGTCACCCGCAACCTCCCGGCCTTCGCCGACCTCAGCTCCTTCGTGATCGGCGAGCTCAAGCGCGTCGGCATCGAAGCCTCGCTGAGGCAGGTGGACTCATCCCAGTGGTATCCAATGCAGGCGCGCGGGGAGTTTCAGCTCGGCACGGATCGAAACGGTCTCGAGCCCGATGACCCCGATGCGAACTTCTACGAGCACTATGCCTGCGGATCGTCCCGGAACTATTCAGGCTATTGCGACGAGAGCCTCACCCAGCTCATCGACCGGCAATCTCAGGAGCTGGATGCCCGGAAGCGGCTCGCCCTGGTCAATGAGATCCAGCTGAAGCTGGAGCAGACGGCCGCCCGGCCGTCCCTCGTCTGGCGACTCGACTACTTCACGGTGTGGCCACACGTGAAGAACCTGGTGCCCCACCATTCGATCTACGGCTGGGGTCGCCTGCAGGAGGTGTGGCGCGACAAGTAGGTCACAACGCTCCGGTGAGGATCGCGACCACCCGGGGCACCGCGGCGTCCGCGCGCTCTTCGAGCTCGCGCCGCGTCAGGCTCCCGATGGGATGGGCGACGACCACAAAGGGGTAGAGCGGGTTCCCGCAGATCTCGGCCTGGGCCTTCACGCTCGAGACGAACTGCTCCGTGCAGATGACGGCGGTGGGTACGCCGCGCCGGTCCAACTCGATCCCGTCGTGCAAACTGCACGTGCTGCACGACCCTCAGTCGCCGATGGCGGTCACCACGACATCGCAGTCGCGGGCCAGGGCGTCGAGCATGGCGTCGTCGGCCACGCGGCTCGCGCTCGACTTCGTCATGGTCACCACGCTCTTGAGGCGATACCGCGCGGCCAGGCGCGCGCGCATGAGATCGAGCAGGTGGTCGCCGTTGACCTTGCTGTTGCTCAGCAGGCCGAGCACCTTGCCGTCGAGGTCGCCCACCCGCTTGGCCAGGCTGCTCTCGGCGTGGTCGGCGGCGATGGTCGGATCGAGGATCTTGATGGTCATGGTCGAACCTCCCGTGTGACAGCCAGCGAGTTTCGATAACGGCTCCAGGACGGGATGAACGCGGAGTGGCCGCCCGCCCCGCCGCCCGCCACCACGATATGGATGTCGTCGGGCCCCTGGCCACGGTGGACCCACTGCGTCTCGTCGCCCGGCTCGATGGCCCCCGCCAGCTTGCCTCCCCGCTTGAGATCGGCGCGCGTGCGTCGCGCCCTCGCGTACAGATCCTCCTTGAGGCGCGCCTTCGTCCAGCCGTCCCGCGCGAGGATCTGGACGTGCTCGGGAGCCAGGACGAGGAACGATTGGCCCGGACTGAAGCTGCCCAGGCTCGCCATGGTGTCGCCGAGGGTGACGAGGATCGCCTCGGCCGTCTCCCCGTAGTGGCTGAGCACGTTGTGCGGTCCCTCGGCGGCAAAGACGGTGACCGTACTCGCCTCGCGCGCGAATCCCCGCTCCACATGAAGCGGCTCCCAGGGATTCTCTTCCTCGTTGTCCGCGATGCAGTAGCTGTACTTGCCGGGATGGCCCTGCGTGGACTTGTCGAGGACCCCGGGCTGGGCGCCCAGGCAATTGAGCGTGATGAGCCGGATGGCGCGGCCCACCGTCGCGTTGGCTCGCCAGCCCGGGCCGAAGACGTTCGCCCCGCTGTTGAACTCGAGGCGCCGTCTGATGGGGCCGTTGACCACGACGAGCGTGGCCGAGCCTCCCGTGCTCGTGATGGCCCCGTGCAGCGTGAAGGCGGGATCCCCCATGGCCTCGAGGGCGGCCAGGAGCACGGGCATGTACTCGGGCCGGCATCCCGCCAGGACGGCGTTGATGGCCACCTTCTCGGCGGTGATCGTGCGACGCCGAACCGGCTCGGTGATCACCACGTCGCCGGGCTGGCGGCCGGCGGCTTCGAGAAATCGCCACACCGCGTCCTCGGTCGCCGGCACCACGGGAAGCCCGTCGGTCCACCCGCGCTCGAAGTACGTCTCGACGCCCTCGACCCAGGTGGCGACCGGCTGCTCGGCGGCGGTCAGCTTTGCGGGGAGCGCCATCACTTGAACTGCTTCACGATCCTCTTCGCCATGAGGTCGATCTGCTTCGGATCGTCCGTGACGGGGCCGAGCACGAGGTACTGGAGGCCCGCCCTGCGCAGATCCTCGATGCGCGCGTTGAGGCGCTCGGGGCTGCCGATCATGTAGCACTCCTGCAGGTGCTGGTAGCTCCGGTGGGTGCCCATGGTCCGGATGAACGGCGCCTTCGACTTTTCCTTGGCTTTCTCGTCACTTGCGGTGTCTACCATGTGAATGAAGTTGCAGTGCCCGAAGGTGATCTTCTTGGGGTCTTTGCCCTTCACCTTTGCATGCTCCTGTAGGAGCCCCCAGTCGCGCTTGACCCACTCCTGCGTCCCCGAGCAGCGGGAAAGCCAGTTGCCCGCCTTGACGATCCGGTCCATGACGGTGGTGGCAATGACGGGCACGTCGTGCTCGCCGGGGTCGGGCACGCGCGAGCCGCCGGAGACCCAGATCTGCGGCATCCTGGGCGGACGCGGCTCTATCGTCACGTCGTTGAACTGGTAGTGCTTGCCGGAGAAGGACGCATTGGGCTTGGTCAGGAGCAGCGTGACCGCCTCGATGATCTCGTCGGTCCGCTTGCCGCGCTCCTCGATGCGGGAGCCCGTGACCTCGTACTCTCTCGCGTACCAGCCGGGCCCTACGCCGAAGACATAGCGGTTCTGGGAGAGATGGCAGAGGGTCGAGATCTCCTTGGCGAGGACGACGGGGTGCCGCACGGGAAGGACCAGGATGCCCGTGGCGACCTTGACCTTGCGGGTGAGGGCGGCGGCATAGGCGAGCATGCTGAGCGGCTCGAGCCACGCATTGCCGTACAGCCCCGGCGCCGAGAGGAGATGATCGATGACCCAGACGTCGATGCCGTACTTCTCGCACTTCTCGATCGACTCGCGGATGCGCTTGACGTTCTTGGGATCGCTCTGGCCGCCGCTCCACGCATAGGTGGGGATCCAGGCGCCAAACTTGAGCTTCGCCATCCTGCACGTCCTCCGTCGAAGGGGCGTCTGAGGCTCTTGAGTGACGGCTAGTGTACTCGAAGGCCGGCCGCCGCGCGGGCGCGAGAGCTACTGACCGGTCTGAACGTCCCAGTCGATCGTCGCGATGCGCACGCGGTAGCGGGCGGCCCCCACGGGCATGGTGACGCAGAACGGGACACCGCCGAGGGCGGAGATGTCGCGCGGACCCGAGGCGTCGCGCGCGTTGAGCAGCCGGCCGTTGCCGTCGAACCCCTCGACCGTGATGCGGATATTGCGCCCCGACATTCGTCGCTGGTTGAAGACATTGCCGCAGACTGCCGTATAGTCGCGGGTCTGGGGCTCCACGGTCCAGGACAGCTTCAGGTCTCCATCGGAGCCGCCGCTCGTCTCGGCGCCATGGCCCACGGCCGGAAACAGGAGGCAAGCGACCGCGAGCGCCGCCAGACGTCGTCCAAGCATGTGCCGTGGCCTCTCGAAAGGAAAAGTGAGGAGTGCCGGTCGACCGCTCACCCGAGAGCCTGCCGTGCTGCCGCAGCCGCCGCCCCGCGCGCCTCGATGGACGCGGGCTTCAAGCTCACGGTCACCCGCAGCGCCCGGAGGCCCGAGACGCCCTGGAGCTCCTCGAGCTCGAGTCGCTCCACCTCGCGCTCGAGGGAGCCGAGGGACTGAAGGTAGGCGATGTAGTCGCCATACTCGGCGGCCTCCGTTTCTTGAGAATAGATGATGGCGATCTTCCCCGGCTGCGTCACCCGCTCGGTGGTCCCACGCACCACGGCCTTGTCGATCCGCTTCTTCATGATCTCGTAGCGGACATTGTAGGCGCCGTCGACGTCGAAGCGCTTCTCGTCGAAGCGGAAGCGGATGGACAGGGGCGCATGCTGGACGAGGATGAGGCTGGTCGTCTCGAGCGGCTCGGCCAGACGGGGCTTGATGCGCTCGACCTCCAGGGCGATGCCGCAGGCGACCATGAGCTGCCAGAGCCGCAGGTTCTTGAGGTGCAGCGGCGTGAAGCCGCCATCCTCGACGAGCGAGGCCCCCGCATAGATGCTGTAGTCCACGCCGTCGGTGCGCTGCTTCTCGAAGTAGTGCGGGGCGAGGATCTGGGCGGCCTGCTCCTCGGCGTCCAGATAGCTCGCGATCGTGTCGTTGATGAGGGTGAGGCTCTCTTCGAAGGCCCGCCGGCGCGTGCCCACCGCGCCCAGCTGGGGGTCGAGGGCGCGACGATAGGCCTCGATGCGCTCTCGCACGTCCGGCCCCAGGCTCTCCAGGTGGCCGAAGAGCTCCTCGACCTCGCGACGCAGGAAGGCGATCAGCCCGACTTCGTCTCCGCTCCGCAGCGAGACTTCGACGTCGGTGGCGTAGCGTTCGATCTTGTAGCCAATCTGATCGAGGATGGGCATGGGGCGGGTCCGATGGGCGGCCTGGAGGATCTCGCGGGCCAGGCCGAGCTGAGCCAGGAGATCGCCCTGGATGGCCCAGGCGCGATGGGTCGACGAGCCCCGGATATCCGCGAGCGCGTAGAGCGGATACACCTCGCGGAAGACGATGGGCTCGATCTGGCCGGCCGGCGCCTCCCCGGTGGCGGCCGGACGATCCAGGCCATTGAGGACGGCCTGACGGAAGCGCCACTCGACCACCGGATGGATGGCCGTGCAGTTCTCCTTGATGATGGCCTGGACGCGGTTGTTCAGCTCGTCCATGCTGCGCTTCACCGCCATGGCGAAGAGCGGAAGGATCTGCTGCAGGTGGGGCATGAGGGTCAGGTTCAGCGATCCGGGCTTCGGCGAGACCAGCTTGAGGCTGCCGATGAGGGCGTCCTGATAGATGAGAGGCGCCACCACGAGGCTCCGGTAGCCCAGGGCGAGTAAGCCGTCCTCGGTGCGTGACCGCTTCGGATAGGCCTCCAGATCCTCGACGAACAGGGGCCGGCGCTCCTGGGCGGCCCGCTCGTAGATGGAGCCGGCGAAGTCGCTCACCCGATGATGCGTCGACCCGGCGAAGATACAACCGTGCGCATCCCGGGAGCCGAAGTTGAGGGTCAGGATGCGATCGCCCTCGATGGCGGCGAGACCCAGATCGATCTCGGGGCGCCGCAGGAGCGCGCGGACCTTGTCTTGCAATCCCCTGAATCGCTCGGTCGAGACGATGGACTCCTTGTCGATGAGCTCCCGCTCGATGGCGGACAGCACCTCTTGCTCGGTCACCTCGACGGCCTTGATGATGGAGAAGCCGCGGATGACGAACCGGTCTGGCGGCAGCACCTCCAGGAGGGCGGACGGGTCCAGGATTCCCGCGCCCAGACGCTTCCGGAGCGCCTCGCTGAGCACCGGGGGCTCACCCATCACGTCCACGTCGAGAAAACGCCGATTCACGAGGAATTTGAAATACCGGTCGAGCCCCGTGTCGGGATCCGTCACGCTGGACACCCAGGGATACTCGACGCCGACATCGATGCCGTACACCCGGAGCAGGATGAGGGAATAAGCGTGGAGGAGCCGGACGTGGACGAGGAGAGAGGGGTCGACGTCCACTCGCGCCTGGACGAAGCCGTCGCCTCCGGTCAGGAGGCGGGTGAAGCCGGGCGTGGCGAAGAAGGTCTGCAGCCGGAATGGGAGAAGGGCCGCGGCATAGCCGTCGTCCTCGGCCGCGGGCGAGAACACCGCGACCATGAGCGCGCGGAGCAGATCGTCGTGGGCCCGGACGGCGGTCAGATCGGTGACGGGGCCGGCGAGCTCGGGCGCCTGGGCGACCTGGTCGAGCACGGTCCGAGCAACCGAAGCCAGCACGGAGCAGCCTTCGGCGACCTCGTGCTGCCAGTATCGGATGAGCGGGGCCAGGCTGAGCTCCGTACGGAATGGGAACTCGTCAACCTTGGTGGTGACGCTGACTTGAGCGCCCGCGGGCACGTGAACCTCGCTCATGGCGGCACCTAGTGTAACACCGCGGCCGCTGGGTCTCGAATGCGGGCCGCCGGCCGAGTCAGGGTGGGGGGACGGCGCCCGTCTGGTCCACGATCAAGCGGTAGTGCTCCGGCCTCCGGTGGCGCGCGAAATTGAAGACGGTCTCCTTGTAGGAGCGCGTGAGGTCGAGGTCACAGCGGGCCACGCAGAGCTCGTCCTCGAGCGTCGTGCACATGGCGACCGTCTCGCCGGAGGGCGCGATGATCTGGCTCTGCCCGATCATGTCGCAGCCCTCTTCCCGGCCGCACTTGGCCACGCCCACCACCCACGTGCCGTTCTGGTAGGCGCCGGCCCGCATGACGAGCTGATTGTGGAAGTTGCCGAGAAGATCGTGCTCGGGCGCGGGCGGGTGGTGCGCGGGCGTGTTGTAGCCCAGGAGGATCATCTCCACGCCCTGGAGGCCCATGACGCGGTAGGTCTCGGGCCAGCGCCGGTCATTGCAGATGCACATGCCCATGAGCCCGCCGAAAGCGCGCCACACGCCCCAGCCGAGGTCACCCACCTGGAAGTAGCGCTTCTCCAGGTGCTGGAATGCCCGCCACGGCTCGTGCTCGGCATGACCGGGCAAGTGGATCTTCCGGTACTTGCCCACCATGCGTCCCGCGGCATCCACCAGGATCGAGGTATTGAAGCGGCGCGTGGCCCCACCCTCGACCGCGAGCTCCGCATAGCCGAGGCAGAAGCCCAGGCCCAGGCGCTGGGCCTCCTCGAAGAGCGGACGCGTCTCCCGCCCCGGCATCTCGCGCTCGAAGAAGGCGTCGATCTCGGCCTGGTCCTCCATCCACCAGCGCGGGAAGAAGGTGGTCAGGGCGAGCTCGGGGAAAACCACGAGGTCGCAGCCGTGAGTCTTGGCGCGCTGGAGAAGCTCGATCAGCCGCTTGACGACCTGTGGCCGGCCGTCGGCTCGCTGGATGGGCCCGAGCTGGGCCGCGCCGACCGTGACGATTCTAGAGATCGCTTCTCTCCTTAATTCTCTCTCCCTGACAGGGAGAGGGCCGGGGTGAGGGTCGATCCATTTCACCGCCCCCTTATCTACTCAGCCCTCGCCTCGTCGCTCGAGGCGAGCGTCTCGGCTCGAACTGCGGCCCTCTCCCCCGATGGGGGAGAGGGATACCTATTAGTATTGCCCGGCGCCGCGAGCGCCCAGGCTGTCGCTGACGCCGTCGCTGCCCACACCGGCCTTCTGGTAGTGGGCGGCCGCCGCCGCCACGCCTGCCCCCATGGGCAGGGCAAACCCTTCCGCGGCCAGCGATGCCTCGAGAGCGGCCAGGCCCAGGAGGATATTCTGCCGCTGCGCGGAATAGCCCATGGTCCCGATACGCCAGATCTTGCCCTGGAGCGGGCCGAAGGCCGCGCCGATCTCGACGCCAAAATCCTGGATCATCCGCTGCCGCACGCGAAGCTCGTCCACCCCATCGGGCACGATGACCGGCGTGATGAAGGGCAGCCGGCGGCTCTCGGGCTCGGAGCCGAAGAGGCGCAGGCCCATGACGTCGAGTCCTGCGCGAAGGGCCGCGCCGTGAAGCCGGTGGCGTTCGAAGCGGGCCTCGAGTCCTTCGACCAGGCAGGCGCGGAGGCCCTCGCGGAGGCCGAAGACCATGGAGGTCGGCGCCGTGTGGTGGTTGTAGCGCGCGGGGCTCCAGTAGCGCTGCAGCTGCTGGAGGTCGAGATAGTTGCTGCGAATCCGGCGAAGGCGCTTCTCGAGCACCGCCTCCGCGCGCGCATTGTAGGTGATGGGCGCGAGGCCAGAGGGGCACGAGAGGCACTTCTGGGTGCCCGCGACGACGACGTCCGCCCCCCATCGGTCCGTCGCCACCTCGCAGCCGCCGAGCGTCACCACGGCGTCGGTCATGAGGAGCGCGTCATGGGCATGAGCCAGGCGCGCCAGCTCTTCGAGCGGCTGGAGCACGCCCGTCGAGGTCTCGCCGTGAACCACCGCGACCATGCGCGTGGGGCCGCCCGCGAGGGCCTTTCCAACCGCTTCGGCCTCGACCAGACGCCCCCATTCGGCGCGAACGGGCACCACGGTCGCGCCGCAACGCTCGGCGATCTCGATCATGAGAAGGCCGAAGCGCCCGCACTCGGCGATGACCACGCGGTCGCCGGGCTCCAGGAAAGAGACCATGGCCGCCTCGAGGCCGGCGCGTCCGGTGCCGGGCACGGGAAAGGCACGCTCGTTCTGCGTCTGGAAGACGGCCCGCAAAAGCTCCATGACCTCGTTCATCACCGCGATGAATTCCGGATCGAACTGGCCGAGGAGGGGCGTGCCCATGGCGCGGAGCACGCGGGGATCCGCCATGGTGGGGCCGGGCCCGAGCAAGATGCGGGCGCCGGGAGCGAGGTCGCCGGGGACCTTGTCCACGACCTGCGCGCTAGCTCGTGAGCCTGAGCAGGTTGTAGACTTTCACCGGCCGGCTGAGGCCTTTCAGCGTTATCTCCCCCACCGGCTCGGCCTCGGCGATTCCTTCCACCGCCGTCAACACGCGCTGCTGGAGCAGGATCTGGCCGGGCTTGGCCTCGGAGCAGAGGCGGGCCGAGAGATTGGTGACGGTGCCGATGGCGCCGTAGTCCACGCGCCCCTCGAAGCCGATGGCGCCGATGGTGGCATAGCCGTGCGCGATGCCGAGCCCGAAGTCGAGGTCGAAGCCCGCCTTCTTCCATCCCACGGCAAGCTCGGCCACCCGCTCGCGCATGGCCGAGGCCATGCGTACCGCGCGCTCTGCAGGATTCGGCACCGGCACCGGGTCATTGAAGAAGATCATCATGCCGTCGCCCGTGAAGCGCTCGAGCGTCCCCTCCGCGGCCAGGATCAGCTGGCCCATGGCGGCGTGGTACTCGCGCAGCACCGACATGACCTCCTCGGGCTCGGAGGTCTCGGCGAAGGCCGTGAAGCCGCGGAGGTCGAGGAAGACCACGGTGATCTCGCGCCGGTGGCTCTTGAGCGGATCCTCCGCGCTGCCGGAGACGATCATCTCGGCGAGCTGGGGCGAGAAGAAGCGCTTGAGCTTGCCCAGGCGATCGAGCTGGCCGACCTGTTCGGCCACTCGGGCCTCCAGCGTGCGATTGAGGAGGGCCAGCTCGTCCCACAGCTGCTTGATCCTGAGGAGGGAGCGAACCCGCGCGAGGAGCTCCGGCTGATTGATGGGCTTGGTCAGGAAGTCGTCGGCCCCCGCCTCTATCCCCTTGACGCGCTCCTCGCCGGGATCGAGCGCCGTCACCATGACCACGGGCAGCCGTGTGGTGTCGGGGCCATTGCGGATGGCGCGACAGACTTCGTATCCGCTCATCTCCGGCATGACGACGTCGAGGAGGACGAGATCAGGCGGCTCGGAGACGACCTTTTCGAGCGCTTCCTTGCCCGAGGAGGCCGTGCTCACCACGTAGCCGCGGGCGCTCAGAACATCGGCCAGGAGCTTGACGTTGTGCGGCGTGTCGTCGACGACGAGGATGCGCGCGGGCTCGCTCATGGCTGCCTGAGGAGCGTATCGACCGCTTCGAGGAAGCTCTTCACGTTGATGGGCTTGCTCTGATAGCCGTCGAAACCCGCCGCGAGGATGTTCTGTCTGTCCTGGGTCATGGCGGAGGCGGTCACGGCCATCACGCGCATGCCGCGGGTGGCGGGGTTCTCACGCAGCCGCTTGAGCGCCGTGATGCCGTCAATGCCGGGCAACTGGATGTCCATCAGGACCAGCGCGGGCTGCCGCGTCCGAGCGAGCTCCACCCCCTCCTCTCCGGTCTCCGTCTCGATGGTTTCATAGCCTTTGAACTGGAGCACGTCGCGAACGAGCCGGCGGTTCTTCTCATTGTCCTCGATGATCAAGATGAGCTCACCGGCCATGGGCGCTCACCGGCAGCGTGAAGGTGAACGTCGACCCCTGGCCCGGCTCGCTCTGCACCCAGAGCTTGCCCCCGTGCAGCTCAACGAGCCGCCGGGCGAGGGCCAGGCCCAGCCCCGTGCCCTCGCGCTTGCGCGCGTAGTCGGTGCCGACCTGTCTGAACTCCTCGAAGATGGCCTCCTGGTCTTCCTGGGCGATACCCACGCCGGTGTCGGCCACTGATACCTCCGCCATGCCGTCCTTGAGATGGGCGGCGATGGAGATCTTGCCGCCTTCGGGAGTGAACTTCACCGCATTCGAAAGCAGGTTCAGGAGCACTTGCTTGACCTTCCGCTCCTCTCCCTTCACCTCGCCCAGGCGCGGATCCACCGTCACCTCGAGCTTCAGCCCGTGCCGTGCCGCGCGCTCCCTGATCAGGGTGAGGGCATTGTCGAGCGCCCCCGGTAGGTCGAAGGGTTGCGCCTCGAGCTCCATGCGACCCGCCTCGATCTTGGACAAATCGAGGATGTCGTTGATGAGGGAGAGCAGATGCTTCCCGGACGACAGGATGTCGGTGAGGTATTCCTCCTGCTTGGGGTTGACCTCACCGAACATGCGCTCGAGGAGAACCTCGGAGAAGCCGATCACCGCATTGAGCGGCGTCCGGAGCTCATGCGACATATTGGCGAGGAATTCGCTCTTGTGCCGATTGGCGATCTCCAGCTGCTGCGTCTTGTCCTGGATCTCGTTGAACAGCCGCGTATTCTCGACGGCGATCACCGCCTGGTCGGCAAAGGTCTTCAGCAGCTCGACCTGTTTGTCCGGAAACAGCATCGTCCGCGCCGCCGCCACCGTGATCGTTCCGATGGGCTGTCCGTCCCGCAGCATGGGCACGGAGAGGATGCTTCGGAACTTCGCGACATCGGCGAGGCCG
>DASYTI010000240.1 GCA_036002485.1 Candidatus Methylomirabilota bacterium
CGCGACTCGCGCGGCCCGTGATCGCGGTAGACGAGCGCGATGGCCGCGCAGGCCGCCGCCGCCTCCTCGGGGCGCACGAACGCGTCGAGGGGCCAGGCCAGCGTCGGGCCGCCCGAGCCCTGCTTGCCGCCCACCGCCACGTTGAAGCCGGCAATCTCCGCGCCGTCAGACCCCGGCGCGAGGGCCGGCGTCATCGAGATGTCCTGGGTCTCCCCGGAGGTGCAGTGCTCGAGACAGCCCGTGATGGTGACGTTGAACTTCCGCGGCAGGTTGGTGAACTCCTTGTTGCCCAGGAAGATCGACTGGAACTCGCGCGCGATGGGCGCGGTATCGATCAGCTCGCCTGGCGTCAGCCCCGTGGCCGGGCAGCCGATGATCCCGCGAATATTGTCCATGCCCGTCTGCAGGCTCGTGAGTCCTGCCGCCTCCAGTCGCGCGATGATCTCCGGCACGCGCTCGATGGTGACCCAGCGGAGCTGGAGCTGCTGGCGGGTGGTGATATCGGCGATGGCGCGGCCGGATTCGCGGGTAACCTGCGCGAGCAACCGAACCTGATCCGAGGTGACGATGCCGTTGGGCATGCGGATGCGCATCATGAAGTGCCCCGGAGTCGGGCGCCGCATGAACACGCCCACCCATTTGAGCCGCTCCTTGTCGTCGTCGCCAATCGTCTTCCATCCCTCGCGGGCGAAGCGGACGAGGTCCTCCTGGACGTCGAGCCCGTCCTTCTCGGTTTTCAGCGCCTCGATCTTGTTCATGTGCGGTTTTCGATCACCACGCGGATTCGCACGGCGCAGGCCTTGAGCTCGGGCTGCCTCGAGATGGGATCGCGCGCCGAGAGGGTCAGGTTGTTGGCCGCCTTGTAGAAACCCCATTGCCGGCCCCAGTGAAACGGCAGGAAGCACGTACCCTCGCGAATGGTCTCGCCCACCCGCGCCTGCGCCACCGCCTTGCCCCGGCGAGAGGTGATCTCGACGAAGTCGCCGTCGCGGATGCCGGCGCGGCGCGCGTCACGCAGGTGCACTTCGAGGAGCGGCTCGCGCGTGCGCGCGAGGAGCGCCGGCGACTTGCTCGTCCTCGTGAGGGTGTGCCAGTGGTCGCGCACGCGACCCGTGGTGAGGGTGAGCGGGTATCCGGCATCCGGCGGCTCGACGGGAGGATCGTGCTCCACGGGCACGAGTCGGGCGCGGCCGTCTCCGGTCGGAAAGCGTCCGTCCGTGTAGAGCCGCGACGTTCCGGGGTGCGTCGGATCCGGCACCGGCCACTGGAGCGGCCCTTCGCTCGTGAGGCGAGCGTGGCTCGCGCCCGAGTAGTCGCAGACCGTGCCCGCCGTGAGCGCCGCGAACTCGTCGAAGATCTCCGCCGCGCTCTCGTACGGGAAGGCGTCCTTGAAGCCCAGCTCTCTGGCCACCCGCGTGACGATGACGGCGTCGGGCAGTGCCTCGCCGGGAGGCTCCACGAGCTTCGGTAGATAGGTCAGCCGACGCTCGGAGTTGGTCATCACCCCGTCCTTCTCGGGCCACTGGGCGGCGGGCAGCAAGACATCGGCGAAGCGCGTGGTCTCCGTCGGGTGATAGGCGTCCTGAACGATGACGACCTCGGCCTGCCGGAGCGCCTTCTCGACGATGTCGAGGTCCGGCATGGAGGCGGCGGGATTGGTGCACAGGATCCAGATGGCCCGCACGGAGCCCGCGATCAGTCCCTCGAAGATCTCCAGGGCCGCGCGTCCCGGCGTGGACGCGATCCGTCCCGCGGGCACGCCCCAGTGCCGCTCCACGGTGGCGCGCGCCGCCGCGTCGGTGACGTGGCGATAGCCGGGGAGCAGATGCGCGAGGCCGCCCGTCTCGCGGCCGCCCATGGCATTGGGCTGACCGGTCAGCGAGAAGGGACCGGCGCCCGCCCGCGCGATCTGGCCGGTGGCGAGATGGAGATTGAGGATGGCGGCATTCTTGTCGGTGCCGACATGGCTCTGATTGATGCCCATGCTCCAGAGCGTCATGGCCGCGCGCGCCGCGCCGAAGCGGCGCGCCGCCGCCGCGATGATCTCGGCGGAGAGGCCGGTGAGGGCGGCGGCCCGCTCGGGCGTATAGCGCGCGATGACGGGCAGGAGCTGGGCCCAGCCCCGCGTGCGCTCTTCCATGAACGGGCGGTCGAGGAGCCCGTCCCTCCAGAGCACGTGGAGCATGGCATTGAGCAGCGCGATGTCCGAGCCGGGCCGGAGCGGGAGATGCAGGTCCGCGATGTCGGCCGTCTCGGTCCAGCGAGGATCGGCGACGATGACGGCGACCTCATCGGGCGCGGCCAGCTTGCGCTTGCGGATGCGCTTCCAGGTAATGGGATGGCACTCGGCGGTATTGCTGCCTATCAGGAAGAAGCAGTCGGCGGTCTCGATGTCGGCATACGCGCCCGGGGGGCCGTCGGATCCCAGCGAGCGCGCATAGCCCGCCGCGGCCGAGGCCATGCAGAGCCGCGAGTTCGTGTCGAAGTTGTTGGTGCCGAGAAAGCCCTTGGCCAGCTTGGAGGCGACGTAGTACTCCTCGGTGAGGAGCTGGCCCGAGCCGTAGAAGGCGACGGCGTCCGGACCGTGCGTGGCCACGATGTCGCGGAGCCGATCCGCGACCATGCGCACGGCCAGCTCCCAGGGCACGCGGGTCAGCTCGGCATCGCGCCGCGTCCGTACCTGAGGGTAGAGGAGCCGATCGGGCGTGCGGAGGGCCGGAGGCAGATGCACGGCCTTGGCGCACACATCTCCCAAGCTCGACGGGTGCTCCGGATCCCCCTTTACCCGCTTCACCACCCCTTCCTCCACCTGCACCAAGAGGCCGCACCCGACACCGCAGTAGGGGCAAAGAGTCCGCCTCCAACCGTCGACTCCACCGCTCCGAGCGCCAGCTTCGCCGGCGCAATCCTGCTTCTGGGGGGAGGCTTCGGAAGGGGGGCGGAGCCCGCCTCCGAGTTCATCGGACATTGGCGCGCTCTTCGAGGAAACCGACCACCTGATCGCGCAGCTCGAAGTACTCGGAGGTCGACAGGATCTCCTCGCGCCGGCGCGGGCGCGGGAAGTGCACGGGCAGGATCTCGCCGACCGTAGCGGCGGGCCCGCTCGTCATCATCACGATGCGGTCGGCCAGGAAGAGAGCCTCGTCGACGTCGTGGGTGACCATGATGACGGTCTTCCGCTCCGCCTCCCACAGCGTCATCAGCTGGTCCTGGAGCTCCATCCGGGTCAGCGCGTCCAGGAGCGAGAACGGCTCGTCGAGGAGCAGGAGCCGCGGCTCGAGGGCGAAGGCGCGGGCGATGCCGACACGCTGCTGCATGCCCGCCGAGAGCTCGCGCGGATAGCGGCTCCCCTGCCCCGGCAGGCCGACCGCGTCGAGGTATGGATCGGCGTCGGCGGGCACGGCGCCGGGGCGGACCTGGCCGAGCGAGAGCCGCACATTGTCGCGCACGGAGAGCCACGGCAGGAGCGTCGCCGACTGGAAGACCACGCCGCGGTCGGTGCCGGGCCCGCTCACCTCGCGGCCACCGATGACCACGCCCCCCGTCGTGGGCGGGTTGAGGCCCATGATGATGGACAGCACGGTGGACTTGCCGCAGCCCGAGTGCCCGACGATGCAGACGAACTCGCCCTGCCTGACATGAAGCGTGAAGTCGCGGACGACCTCCGACGGTCCGACAGGCGTCGGGTACGTCTTGCCGAGCTGCGCGATCTCCACGAACGCAGGCATGGGATTATTCGGATCTGGGGGGGAGCGGCACCGCTCCCTGGCTTTCGCTCGCCTCGAAACTGGCGGGGCCCAGCCCACCGAAGTTCCTCCGCTCGCCCTGCGCCCCAGACCCCCCCACCGCATTGATCACTCTGTTCACGAGTTGCTTCATTTCCTTGAGAGTCCTCAGGGGCCGCCGCGACGACAGGCGCGGAGGAACTCGACGATGCCCTGCCGAGCCTTCTGATAAGCCGGGGTCAGGCTCATGTGGCGTCGGTGGCGCGGCCGCTCGAGCCCGACCTCGATGGCGGGGCCGAGGACGGCGCCGGGGCCCGGCGTCATCGGGTAGATGCGATCGGCGAGGAGAATGGCCTCGTCGACGTCGTTGGTGACCATGATCACCGTCGATCGCCGCTCCCCCCAGATCCGCAGGAGCTCGTCCTGGAGAGTGGCGCGGGTGAGGGCGTCCAGCGCGCTGAACGGCTCGTCCATCAGGAGGAGCTTCGGCCGCATGGCGAGCCCCCGCGCCACGGCCACGCGCTGGCGCATGCCGCCCGAGAGCTCGCGCGGCCGCTTCCAGGTCGCCTCGCTCAGGTTGACGAGGGCGATGAACTCCTCGGTAAGGCGTCTCCGCTCCGGCCCGGCCGCGCCGGGATTGACGGCGTCCACGGCGAGGGCGACGTTGTCGTAGACGCTCATCCAGGGCAGGAGCGAGTACTGCTGGAAGACGATCCCGCGTTCGGGGCCGGGCTCGGTCACCGGGGCGCCGTCCAGCACGATGGTGCCGGCGTCGGAGGCGATGAGGCCGGCGATCAGGGAGACCAGCGTGGTCTTGCCGGAGCCGGAGTAGCCGACGATGGCCACGAATTCCCCGTCCTCCAGCGAGAGCTCGACGCCGCCCAGCACGCGTACCGTCCCCGTGGCCGCGTGGAACGATTTCTCGAGGCCCCGAACCTCGAGGTAGGGGCTCATGTCGTCTTGAAGCGGGCCTCGACGAGTCCCATGAGCCGGTCCAGGACGAACCCGATCGCGCCGATGGTGATGACG
This sequence comes from Candidatus Methylomirabilota bacterium, assembly GCA_036002485.1. Classification (NCBI taxonomy): domain Bacteria; phylum Methylomirabilota (SeqCode); species Candidatus Methylomirabilota bacterium. The sequence continues at coordinate 4,755 of DASYTI010000240.1, forward strand.
GAGAGGATGATGTGGGAGTAGACGAGGCTGTTGTACTCCTGCCACAGGAAGCCGCCCACCCCCGGGGTCCCCGTCAGCATCTCCGCGGCCACGATGACGAGCCAGGCGATGCCGAGGGAGAGCCGGTAGCCCGTGAAGACGTAGGGAAGCGAGGCGGGGATGATGATCTTGGTCATCATCTTGAGCTTCGAGAGCTTGAGGACGCGACCGACGTTCATGTAGTCCTGGCTGATGCCTCGCACGCCCACCGCGGTGTTGATGACGGTCGGCCACATCGCGCACAGGGCGATGGTGAAGATGGCCGCGGGCTCCGACTTCTGGAAGACCACGAGCCCGAGGGGCAGCCAGGCCAGCGGCGAGATCGGGCGCAGGAACTGGATGATGGGGTCGAAGGCGGAGTGGAAGCCCCGCGAGAGCCCGAGGAAGAAGCCGATGGGCGTGCCGATGGCGAGGGCGAGGAGATAGCCCTTGGCCACGCGGACGAGCGAGTAGAAGGCGAGGCGGCCGATACCCTGGTTCATCTCGCCGTCCTTGAAGAAGGGCTCGAGGATATAGCGCTTCGACTCCAGCCAGGTCTTCCACGGCGAGGGCAGATCGGCCGCCACCGTCTGGCTGACCACGGCCCACAGCAGGAGCACGGCGGCCAGGCCGAGGAATGGCAGCAGGAAGCGCGCCCCGAGTCTCGGTGACATGGTCGGCTCCTATGCCATCGTGTGCACGGTGAAGGCCTTGACGTACTTCTCGGGCTCCGCGGGGTCGAACGGCACGCCGTCGAAGAGGGTCTCCTTCTTCATGTCCTCGCGCGGCACCTCGATGCTCATCTCCTTGGCGACCTCCCGGTAGATGTCGGGCCGATGCACCCGATCCACCAGCCCCTTGTAATCCGGCGCCTCCTTGACCATCCCCCAGCGGCGGAACTGGGTCAGCCACCAGACGCCATGGGACTTGAGGGGGAAGTTGGTCTGCCGATCGAAGAAGGTCATGTAGTGCTTGTCCTTCTCCTTGCGCCCGTCGCCGTAGTCGTAGTCGCCGAGCATCCGGCCCAGGATGATCTCCTTGGCGGCGTTGACGTACTGCGGCTGCCCCACCACCTCGGCCATGCGGGGGCGGTTCTCGAGCTTGTCGTTCCACTGACTCGCCTCGAGCACCGCGCGCATGGTCGCCTTCACCGTCCTGGGATTCTTGGTGGCAAACTCCTCGGTGAAGGCGAGCACCTTCTCCGGGTGGTCCTTCCAGATCTGCTGGGTGGTGATGACGGTGAAGCCGATCCCGTCGGCGATGGCGCGGGCTCCCCACGGCTCGCCGACGCAATAGCCGTCCATCTTGCCGACCTTCATGTTGGCCACCATCTGGGCCGGAGGGATGGTGATCAGCGTGACGTCGCGATCGGGGTTGAGACCGCCCGCGGCCAGCCAGTAGCGCGTCCACATGGCATGGGTGCCCGGCGGATAGGTCATGGCGAACGTCATGGGCGTGCCCTTGGCCTTGGCCTCCAGGGCGAGCGGCTTGAGCTGCTGGGGAGTCTTCACACCCTTCTCGAGCAGCGCCTTGGTGAGCGTGATGGCCTGGCCGTTCCGGTTGAGGTACATGGGGATGACCATCGGCTTCACCGGCGAGCCCTGGAGGCCCATGGTCGCCGCGTAGGGAATGCCGAGGAGCATGTGGGTGGCCTGGTTCTCACCGAGGGAGAGGCGGTCGCGGATCACCGCCCAGGAGGCCTCCTTCGAGATCGTCGATTCGATCCCGTACTTCTTGAAGAGGCCCAGCTCGTGAGCCATGACGATCGAGGAGCAGTCGGTGAGGGCGATGATGCCGATCCGCATCTTGGGAGTTTCCGGGGCGTCGGACGCGTAGGCGCTGCCCGCCCATCGAGCCGGCACGCCCGCGAGCAGGGTGGCTGCGGCCGTGGTCCTGAAGAAGTCTCGTCGGGTCATGCTCATGGAGTCCCCTTTCAAAGAATCTCGTTACCAAAAAAATTGGCGCCGCTCCCTCGCGGGAGCCGGCGCCATCGCCGTTGAAACGGCTTGCCACCCTGCAAGCCTCCGGGCAGAGAGAGCAACGCCCATGCCATGCATGGCCTGTCGGCACCGTCCTCTCCAAGCTCCCGTCGCATCAGGGCAGAGAGGGGAGGCGCGCAGCTGATGCCTACATCATGGGCTGCTCATGAACTGCGCTGAACTGCTGAGAATGATTACTTCGCGGTCAGCGAGGCTCGAAGAGAACCGTCACCACGCCTTGCTCGGTGGTGCGCGCGATGATGCGCGAAGAAGCGCTGATAGGCCGTGTGCCGCGAGAGGCGATCGTAGAGCGCGACGAGCCGCGGCTCGTCATCGGGGCGGATCGGTCGGATGCGCACTGTCTCGCCGTTCTTGAGCACGACCTGCCGCTCGATCCCGGCCGGGTAATCCATCGGCACTTCCCACGCCTTGCCGTGCTGCCCGAGATCCTGGAACACACCCTTCTCAGGCGCAATTAGGATGCCACGCGTCATGCCCGCGCAAGCGCGGGACTTCATTGGAAACGACGGCGGGGCCGCGACCGGCGCGATGCGAGAGAACTCGTCAGAGGCGGAGAAAAGTGGCGGCGGCTACTTGATCGCTCCCGCCGTGAGGCCGGAGACGTAATAGTCGAGGAAGAAGACGTAGAGGATGACGATGGGAACCGAACCCAGCACCGCGCCCGCCATGAGGGACCCCCAGAAGTAGATATCGCCCCGGATCAGCTCGGTGGTGACTCCGACGCTGGCGGTGATCTGGTCGGAGGAGGAGGTGAAGGTCAACGCGTAGATGAACTCGTTCCACGACAGCGTGAAGGCGAAGAGCGTGGCGCAGACGAGGCCGGGGACCGCGATGGGCAGCACGATGCGCCAGAGCGCCTGGATGCGCGTGGCCCCGTCGACCATGGCGCACTCCTCGACCTCCTTGGGGACGGTGCGGAAGTAGCCCATGAGAAGCCAGGTGCAGAAGGGCACGAGGAACGTGGGGTACGTCAGCACAAGCGCCCACTTGGAGTCGCCCAGCCCGACCCAGTTCACGACCTGCGCCAGGGGCAGGAAGAGGAGCGTGGTGGGCACGAGGTAGGTCACGAAGATGCCGGTGCCGAAGGTGCTCACGCCGAAGAACTTGAGCCGGGCCAGCGCATAGGCCGCCACGGTCCCGATGGCCACGGACGCGCTCGTGGCGAGGATGGTCACGAGCAGGCTGTTCTTGGTCCAGGTGAGGAACTCCGTGTCCCAGACCAGCTTGCTGTAGTGCTCGAGCGTGGGGGCCTGGCGGATGACGAGGGGCACCGCGTACCGATCGTAGAGCTCGCGGTCCTGCTTCAGTGAGGTGAGCGTCATGTGGTAGAAGGGGAAGAGCGCGAACACGAGGAAGGGGACGAGGAGCAGATGCATCGTCACCTTCCGGAGCCGCGGTCGCTTTGCCACCGCCATCAGTTCGTTCCGGGGGGGAGCGAGCCCCGCTCCAGCTGAGGGTTGGCTCGGCTCGCCTTCGGCTGCGCCTCACACTGCATCCCCAGACCCCCCCACGGCTCAATCATATCAGTACGCCTGCTTACGCACGAACCGGAGCTGCGCCCAGACCACGAAGACGAGGAGCGGGAAGAGGTACAGCGAGATCGCCGCGCCCTCGCCGATGCGCCCGGTGTCGATCCCCACCACGCGCGACAGCGTGGCGAAGAGGTGGGTGGAGTTGATGGGCCCGCCGCGGGTCAGCACGTAGACGATGTTGAAGTCGCTGAAGGTGAAGATGGTGGAGAAGAGCACGACGACGGCGAGCACCGGCTTGAGCAAGGGCAGGGTGATGTGCCAGAAGCGGGCGTTGGCCCCGGCGCCGTCGGCCTCGGCCGCCTCGTAGAGCTCCTTCGGGATGGCCACGAGCGCGGCCAGAATGGTGATGGCGAAGAAGGGCAGGCCGCGCCAGACGTTGACCGTGATCACCGCGGCCATGGCGTAGTACCTCTGGCCGAGCCAGTTGGGCCCCGGCGGGTCCATGACTCCCAGGGCGATGCCGGTCCAGTTCACCACGCTGTAGAGCGAGTTGAACATCCACCACCAGCCCAGCGTCGAGAGCGCGGTGGGGATGACCCAGGGCAGGAGCACGGCGCCGCGGATCATCCGCTTGAACCAGAGCTGCTGGTTGAGCAGGAGAGCCAGGGCGATGCCCATCACGACCTTGAAGGCCACCGCGATACCCGTGAACACGAAGGCGTTCTGGAAGGTCTGACGGAAGGCGTCGCTCTCCCACAGCCGCACGAAGTTCTTGATGCCGATGAACTGGCTGGGCCGGCCGATGAAGGCGTTGGAGAGGGAGAAATACACCGCCATCACGAATGGATAGGCGACCAGGAGCAACAGCAGGAGCAGGGCCGGTGTCACAAACACCGGCCCGAGGATCGACTCTCGATCGAGCCACCCACGCACACGCCCGCTGAGTCGCGGGCGGCCCCGCGGTACCGGGATCTCGTCGGCTCTGACGGCCATGCTAGCGGACTACCATATCCGTTCGCTTCGTTGTTCTCGTGGTCGCCTCGCCTGCGGCTGCAGCTCCCCCAACGGGCTCACCCAGCAAGAATCTTCTTCATCTCGGTCTCGGCCCAGACGATGGCGTCCTTCGTCGACGTACCCGTCACCGCCTTGGCGATCATGTTGGGCAGGATGTACGAGTTCGTGATGAGCTGGACCTTGTCCGAGGGAGGCGCCGGCCACCCGTAGGTGTGGTATTGCACGCCCTCGCCTCTGAGGGCGGCGTACTTTGGATCGGTCTTCAGCACCGGGTGATCCTGGAGCTTCTCATAAGCGGGGAGGTTGAAAGCGTCGCCCGACATGATCCACTCGTCGTAGACTTCCCGCTTGCCGAGCAGGTAGCGGATCCACTCCTTCGCGGGCTCGACGTTCTTGGAGAACTTCCAGATGCCGATCTGACGCGGGACGTCCGTCTCGTGGCGGCCGTGTGGCCCCGCGAGGCTCCGGTGGTGGTTGATGCCGTCCGCGGTCACGAGCTTCCGCTGCTTGGCCACGATGTAGGCGCTCACGGGGTTGTGGATCCAGCCCGCCTTGCCCTGCTGGATCGACTCGTTGTTGCTGGCATCCGACCAGGACAGCACTTCGGGCTCCATGCAATCGCGGAACATTTTCTTGTACCACTCGATGGTCTGGACGGTGGCGGGCGAGTTGATGCGGACCGTCTTGCCGTCCTTGTCCACCTCCAGGCCCCCGAACGACCACAGCACGGGGCCGGCCGTGGAGATCGAGTCGTAATTCTGGCTGATGGGAATCCCCACGGGGTTGCCCATCTTCTTGAGCTCTTTGCCGACCGTGTAGAGGTCCTCCCAGGTGTCCGGCACCTTGAGCCCCGCCTTCTTGAAGAGGTCCTCCCGATAGGTCGCCACGAACATGCCGTGGTACTGGGGCACCCCCCGCCAGACGCCGTGGACGTAAGCGCCCTCGTACGCGGAGGAGAGCGCCTTGCCGTACTTCTTCTCGAGCTCGGCGACCACGTCGGAGACGTCCACGAGCTGGGGCTCGTACAGCCATGGGAAATGCATTCGCATCTCGACCAGGTCGTGGCCGGCCTGAGTCTGCACCTCGGAGGCGTACTTGGCCTGCTGCGGACCCATGTGGGAGATGCCATCGATCCGGATCTTGATGCCGGTGTCCTTGGTGAAGCGTTGAGCGATCTCCAGCTGCTTCTTGTCCATCAAGGGGGCGAAGTTGTTCCAGCAGAGGTACGAGATCTCGCGCGACTGCCCCCAGGCGGGGGGCACCCCCGAGGCCAGAATGCCCGCGAGACCGGTGGCCGTGGTCAGGAACTGTCGGCGGCTGACTTGACGCATGAATTCCTCCTTCTCAGCGTTGAGAGCGGCGGGAATCGAAGCCCGACATCCGATTGTAGACATGAGACCCAGAAACGTCGGAACTATTCATCACGCGGGGGTCACGGGCGGGAAGACTCAATGGCTCAGGGGCACCACCTGGCCCGCGGCGTCGAAGCCGAGCGGGCGCGCCTCGCCGACGATCTCGAGGTCGGCGCGCTTCGTGATCTCGGGGAGAAAGGCCTCGGAGCACTCCAGCTCCCCGATCATGAGGGTGTTCTTGATGCGAATGACGCGGGCGTGTTCGGGCTCGGTCAGCCCGATGCAGCCGAGCGCGCTCTCCACCGCCTCGCGGTCGGAGTCGAAGACGAGGGGCAGCTTGGCTCCGTTGGGGGCGCACGCCGTGAGCGAGTTGATGGCTGTCTTCTTCCAGTCGATCTTCTCGGCCAGCCGCCGCGTCGTGAAATCCGCATTGCCAAGTCCCGTGGCATTGCCCCCGCTGTCCTCCGTCAGGTCGAGGGCGACGATCCAGAGGATCTTGGGGTCGTTGGGGAAGGGCTCGTGCGGGTTCGAGGGCCGGCCGATGATATTCGTGTCCATGCCCGAGCCGGAGATGTTCTTGCCGATCTCCTCCACCACGAGCACGTCGATGGGCGAGAAGGGTAGCCGCGCCATCCATCCCCGCGCGTCCTTGAGGAGCCGCCGCTCGCCCGCCTCGAGGTCGGCCGCACTGAACGCCTCCACGTAGGCCGTCTCGTCGTAGCCGTTCTCCACGATGCCGAGGCCGAAGCCGATCCTCGCCTTGGCGAGCATCTCGCGGCCCACCGCGGTGATGACCGTCTCGTACCCGTGATTGACATTGGCCCGGTGGTACTGGGTGGCGCCGCGGTACTTGCCGAGGCCGATCGTCATCATCTTGAACATCCCCGACTCGATCTCGCCCTTGAAGTCGGTGTGGGGCTTGACGCGATTGACCACGCCGATCCAGTCCGCCTCGGAGGCAACCTTGTCGCACCAGACCGGCAGCCCGAGCGCCTCGCCGACCTGCACGACCTCCATGCTCGCGCGCAGCGGACAGCCCATGGTCGCTTCCGTGATGCCGTAGTGCTCGAGGATCTCGAGCTGGCCTTCGGCCGTCGCCCCCCCGTGGCTGCCCATGGCCGGGAAGACGAAGGGCCTGGCCCCGAGCTCCTTCAGCTGGTCCACCGCGGCCCGGACGATGACCGCGATATTGGCAATCCCGCGGCTGCCCGCGCCCACCGCCACGATGTCGCCGCGCGTGATGGGCAGACCTGCCTGGGCCATGGTCGCGCGGACACCCCCTGGGATGTCGGCCAAACGCTGGCGGGGGAAGCTCTGCCTCACCCTGTACATCGTGGGGAGGGGCATGGCGGGCATGGTACTGGCCGTTCCGGGGCCCTGTCAACGACCTTGACTTTGGCTGAGTATGCCCGTAAAACTGTGGCCCAATTGGAACATAGCCCCTTGGTACGCATGTCCTTTCCGGCAAGTCATTTCCGCACGTTTCGTCGTGCCGCGACACTCTGCGTGCTCGCCCTGGCCATGGCGCTGCAGAGCTGCGCCTACATGGAAGACCTCTTCCGCCAGAAGCCCCAGCCCCTCCTGCCCGCCCAGGATCTCTATCAGCTCGGCGACGCGGAGATGGTCAAGAAGAACTATCCCGTGGCGCGCGGCTACTACCAGAAGATCGTGGAGCGCCACCCGCAATCGAACTACGCCCCTCGCGCGCGCTTCTTGGTCGGGGAGACGTACTACCGGGAGGGCAATTTCGACAAGGCCGTTCCGGAGTTCGAAGGCTTCCTGTCCTTCTTCCCTCGCCACGAGATCGGCGACCTGGTGCAGTTCCGGCTGGCCATGAGCTACTACGATCAGCTCAAGCCCGTCGAGCAGGACCAGGCCCTCACCGTCAAGGCCATGGATCAGCTCAAGAAGCTGGTCCGCGAGTACCCGGAGAGCCGGTACGCCAGCGATGCCCTCGCCAAGCTCGAGATCTGTCGCGGACGCCTCGCGCAAAAAGAACTCTGGGTCGCCACCTACTACTTCGACATCGAGAACAATCCCGCGGCCGCCCGCCAGCGCCTCGAGGGCGTGCTGAAGGACTACCCGCGCACCCTGATCATCCCGGAAGCGATGTATCGCCTCGCCGATCTCAATGCGCGTGAGGGACGCGTGGCCGACGCGCAGGCGATGTTCCGGAAGCTGGCCGACGACTACTCGTACACGGAATGGGGCAAGCGGGCGACGCAGCGACTGCGCACCGCGGCCACGAGGTAAGCATGCACGATGTGGTGGATCTCCGCTCCGACACCCTCACGCAGCCGACCCCGGCCATGCGCGAGGCCATGGCCCACGCCCAGGTCGGGGACGACGTCTGGGAAGAAGATCCGACGGTCCAGCAGCTCGAGGCGGAGGCCGCGCGCCGCACGGGCAAGGAAGCGGCGCTCTTCGTCACCTCCGGCACCCAGGGCAATCTCGTCTCCGTGCTGGCGCAGACGCGGCATGGCCAGGAGATCCTCCTCGACCGCGACTCGCACATCCTCAACTACGAGGGCGGGGGCGCCGCGGTCTTCGGAGGGCTGCAGACCATGCCCGTGGCGACCGAGCGCGGGTTCCTGACGGCCCGCCAGGTCCGCGAGAACGTCCGGCCGAGCAATATCCATATTCCGGTGACGGGGCTCGTGTGCCTCGAGAACACCCACAACCGCCACGGGGGCACCTGCTGCACTCCCGGGGAGATCGAGGAGGTGGCCGCGGCCGCCCACGCTCAGGGCGTGCCCGTGCACCTGGATGGCGCCCGCCTCTTCAATGCCGCGATCGCCCTGGGCCGCCCGGTGGCCGACTTCACCCGGCCCGTGGACTCCATCACCTTCTGCCTTTCAAAGGGCCTGGCCGCGCCCGTGGGCTCGCTCGTGTGCGGGTCCGGAGAGTTCATCGGGCGAGCCCGCCGGGTGCGCAAGATGCTGGGGGGCGGCATGCGCCAGGTGGGCATCCTGGCCGCCGCCGGTCTCGTCGCCCTCGACACCATGGTCGATCGGCTCGCCGAGGACCATGACCACGCCAAACGGCTAGCCCGGGGACTGGCAGAACTGCCCCGCCTTCAGCTTGACCCAGAGAAAGTCCAGACCAATATCGTGATCTTCCGCGTGGACCGGGAGGGCGGGGCCCAGGAGCTCTCCGCCGGCTGCCTGGCCCGCAAGGTCAAGATCCACCAGTTCGGACCGGGCGCCATCCGGTGCGTGACCCACAAGGACGTGGACCGGGAGGACATCGACCGCGCCCTCGACGCGTTCCGCGAGATCACCAAGCCCTGGTAACGGGAGCCCACACGATGGCCGAGCGCCTGCTGGACGTCAAAAACCTCAAGACCTATTTCTTCACCGACGAAGGCGTGGTGCGCGCCGTGGACGGTGTGGACCTCTTCATCGAGAAGGGCGAGACCCTGGGGATCGTCGGCGAGTCCGGCTGCGGCAAGTCCGTGACGGCGCTGAGCATCATGAAGCTGATCCCGCAGCCGCCCGGCAAGATCGTCGAGGGCGAGATCTTCTACAACGGCCGGAACCTCGTAGACATGCCGGCGAACCAGATGCGCAAGATCCGCGGCAAAGAGATCTCGATGATCTTCCAGGAGCCCATGACTTCGCTCAACCCCGTCTTCACCTGCGGCGAGCAGATCGCCGAGGCCTTGCGGCTCCACGAAGGGCTGGGCCGGCGGGCGGCCATGGACAAGACGGTCGACATGCTCAAGCTCGTGCACATTCCCAACGCCGAGCGGCGAGTCAAGGAATATCCGCACCAGCTCTCCGGGGGCATGCGCCAGCGCATCATGATCGCCATGGCCCTGTCGTGCAATCCCAATCTCCTCATCGCCGACGAGCCCACCACGGCCCTCGACGTCACCATCCAGGCTCAGATCCTCGACCTCCTCAACGAGCTCAAGAGCAAGCTCAAGATGGCGGTCATGCTGATCACTCACGACATGGGCGTGATCGCGGAGACAGCCCAGCGGGTCGTCGTCATGTACGCAGCCAAGGGGGCCGAGGAGGCGTCGGTCGCCGATCTCTTCAAGGAGCCGCTGCACCCCTACACGCAGGGGCTCCTCCGCTCCATCCCGAGAATCGATCTGGCCGCGACGGAGCGGCGCCGGCTCGAGACGATTCCTGGGACAGTCCCGACGCTGCGCGGCGACATCGCCCCCGGGTGCCGCTTCGCGCCGCGCGGCCCGTTCGTGAAGTCCGTGTGCACCGAGAAGGAGCCC
>DASYTI010000241.1 GCA_036002485.1 Candidatus Methylomirabilota bacterium
GATGCCGGTATCCGTCACCGAGATCTCGACGGTGCCGTCCACGAGCGCGGCGCGCACGTCGATGCGACCGCCCTCCGGCGTGAACTTCACCGCGTTCGACAGGAGGTTCAGGAGGACTTGCTTGACCTTCTGTTGGTCGCCGCGGATCTCGCCAACCCGGCCATCGACGTGCCGCTCGAGAGCGAGGCGGCGCCCTCCCGCCCGCTCCCGCATGAGCAACAAGGTGTCGTCGATGGCCGGCGAGAGATGGAAGTCGTCCAGCTCCAGCTCCATGTGGCCCGCCTCGATCTTCGCCAGATCGAGAATGCTGTTGATGAGCGCGAGCAGGTGGCGTCCGGCGCGCAGGACGCGCTCGAGCGGCTCAATCTCGTCCGCGCGATTGAGGTCGCGGGCGTCTTCGAGCAGCAGATCAGTCACGCCGATGATGGCGTTGAGCGGAGTCCGGAGCTCGTGGCTCATGTTTGCGAGGAATTGCGATTTGTGCTGGCTCGCGGCCTCGAGCTCGCGGCTCTTGATCTCGATCTCGCGGAAGAGGCGCACGTTCTCGATGGCGAGGACGGCCTGGTCGGCGAACGTCTTCAGCAGCTCGACTTGTATGCTCGGAAAGAGGCCTCTCTCTTCGCGCGCGATGCTGAGCGCGCCGATACACGTATCCTCGCGCAACATGGGGACGACGATCTGGCTGTGAAAGCCGAGGATCGACGCCATTCTCGACGATGGCCCACTGTACGCGGCCTGGACATCAGCGACGTGCACGATGCGGCCTTCGCGAATCGCAGGGCCAACGAGACCGCGCGTGTTCGGCGTTGGGTTCGGCGTCGGGTAGATTTCATGCAATGCTGCCACCGCTTCGGGGGTGAGGTTGTAGTGCGCGGCCAGATGAATCAGCTGACCGTCGAAGCGGTACACCGTACCGAAGCGGCCACGACACAGGCGCGTGGCGTGCTGCACGATGGTATCGAAGACCGGCTGGTAGTCCATGGGCGATCTGGAGATCACCCGCAGGATCTCGCTCGTCGCGGTCTGCTGCTCAAGCGCCTCGGTCAACGCGCGATCTTTCGCTTTCTCCCGCTCCAGGCTCTCCGCGAGGCGTTGCTCGAGTTCGTGAACCCGCGCCGCTCCCTCCGTCGGTGCCTTACGGGCGAGCGGTGGCGTGGCTTTCGCCTTCACCTTCGCGGGCTTTGCACGGCGACCCATTCGCCTCTCCTCGCCCTCCTACACGCCAGCGATCGACGAAACGCTACGCGAACGGAGCCGCGTTAGCAAGCGGAGGTGGCGGCGGGGCCAATGACGTCCGCGAGGGTACCGACGGGCGCTTGGGGGGATTGATCCAGACTTCGCCAGGATGCGCCGGCGCGTGAGGCGGGCCTGCGGCGAAGCGCTCCGGATGCGTGGCGTAGGCCGTGGCCAGCACGGTCGCCCCTTCGGCGCCACCCCAGCTAGCCTACCTCCGATACCAGGACGCGGCGTCCCTGCTTCGACGAGGCGTGCGCGGCCTCTACCACCTGGAGGGCGACCAGCCCCGCCTCGACGTCCACCGCGGGCGGCGTGCGGGTCGCCACCGACTCGAGGAAGAGCTTGAGCTCGTGGCCGAGCGGCTCCGGCCCCGTGGCCTTGTGCGTCTCCACCACGCCCTCGGGCGCGCTCCAGACATCCCCGCTCTTGACGTGGCGGTTCATGAGCACGCGAACCTCGCCCGTGCCGAAGTCCCCCGCCAGCGTCCCCTCCTCGCCCACGATGACGCAGTCGCGATAGGTGCCCGGCGCGAAGTAGCCCGCCTCGACGAAAGCCGGCACCTGCCCGTACTCGACGGTGCAGAAACCCAGATCGTCCATCCCGCGTCCGAGGAAATCGCGCAGGGTGGCCGTCACCGCCGTCGGCGCGTGCCCGAGCAGATAAGCGAAGAGGTCGAAGTAGTGGATGCCGTCCGTCTGGGTCACCCCCACGTCCGTCCGCGGCCGCTTGAAGCCCGCGAAGCGCCCGGTGCAGTAGCGCACGGCCCCGATGGCGCCGCTCCCGATCCGCTCGCGCATGAACTGCGTCACGGGATGAAAGCGGAAGATGTGGCCGACCTGGAGGATGCGTTTGGTGGAGCGGACGATGTCGGCGAGCGCGCGTCCCTCCGCCACGGTGAGCGTCAGCGGCTTCTCCACGAAGCAGTCCTTGCCGCTCCGCAGACACTCACCGGCGAGGGCCAGGTGATTGTCGGCGGGCGTCACCAGATCCACCGCGTCCACGTGGGCCAACGCGGCGCGGAGATCCGCCACCGCGCGCGATTCCGGCACCCCGGCCTTGACGGCGAAGGCCCGGCGCTCCGCCGAGAGATCCGCGACCCAGATCTCGCACCCGAGCTCGCCCAGCACGCGCAGGTGCTTCTCCCCCCAGCGCCCCAGACCCACGAGCAGGACTTTCACTCCCGGATCCTTCCCTCGCCGCCCAGGTCTTCGGCGATCTCGTAGCGCAGGAGACGGTCTTTCATCCACCGCACCACGAGGAGATCCTTGAAGGCGCTCCACGCGCGATTGCCGATGCCGTACTTCGATTGCCCGAAGCGACGCGGGCGATGATTGACGGGCACCTCGAGGACGCGGAAGCCCCGCATCTTGAGCAGGGTGGGGATGAAGCGATGAAACCCTTTGTAGAGGACGAGATCGCGCAGGCACTCGCGCCGGAAGGCGCGAAAGGTGCAGCCGCTGTCCTGGATGGTCTCGTCGCTCACGGCGTTGCGGATCCGATTGGCCACCCGGGAAGACACACGGCGTATCCAGGAGTCACCGTCGCCGCGATTCACGCGCCAGCCCGTGACCGCGTCCCACCGGTCGAGGTGGGCGAGCATCCCCGGGATGTCGTGCGGATCGTTCTGGAGGTCGGCGTCCATGACGACCACCCAGCGCCCGCGCACCGATTTGAAGCCGGCATCCGTGGCGGCCGTCTCGCCCGCATTGGTCTTGAGGCGGATGAGCCGCACTCTCGGATCCTGCTCACGAAGTCCCCGAACGATCTCGGCGCTCCGGTCGCGGCTGCCGTCGTCCACGAAGACGACCTCGAATCGGATGCCCGTGGGATCGAGGACCTCGCGGATCTCGGGCCAGAGGAGGGGGAGGTTCTCCTCCTCGTTGAACACGGGCACGACGATGGAGAGGTCGAGTGGACTCGCGGACGGCGGGGAGATCGCGCTCACGCGCGCGGGGGGCGCCGGTTGGTGCCCTGCCACTCGCCGACCAGGGTCTGCGGGATCTGCAGCCGATCGAGCACCCGCGCCAGGGTATGGTCCACGAGGTCCTCGATCTGCTTGGGACGCTGATAGAAGGCCGGCATGGGGGGCAGGATCACCGCACCCATCTCGGCCAGCTGGGTGAGCATGCGTAGGTGGCCCACGTGCAGCGGCGTCTCGCGCACGAGCAGGATGAGGGGCCGGCCCTCTTTGAGGGTCACGTCGGCCGCCCGCGTCATGAGATTGTCCGCCAGACAGTGGGCCACCGAGGCCGCCTCTTTCACGCTGCACGGCGCGATGACCATGCCGTCGGTCTTGAAGGAGCCCGAGGCGATGCTCGCGCCGATGTCCTTGTTGTCATGGCGGTGGGTGGCGAGCGCCTCCACGTCCTTCACCGCCCAGTCGGTCTCTTCCACGATGGTTCGCTTGGCGGGATCCGAGAGCACCAGGTGGGTCTCGACCCCGGGGGCCGCGCGCAGCAGCTCGAGAAGGCGTATGCCGTACACCACGCCCGAGGCTCCGCTGAGGCCGACCACGATCCGCCTCACAGGCGAAGCCTCCGCTTGAACACCTCTTCACGGGTCTTGCGGTAGAGGACGTCCCACTCGGCGCTGCCCTCGGGCGCCGGGCGCGAGTAGCTCGCGAGGGTCTTGCGCACTTCCTGATCCACCGTCTCCTCGAGACGTCCTTCCTCCTCGAGGACGCGGAAGACCTCGGTCCGGAGGTGACCGCGCACCTTGTCGTCGGCAAAGCCCCGGATGACCACGCCCTCCGTCTGCGCCAGGTCGGCCACGACCCGATCGGCGAGCCCGAAGAGACGCTCGCGGCTCATCCGCATCACAGGACAAACCCCCGCTCCCGCGCGAGCTTGGTCTTGGCCAGGGTGAAGAGCCGCTTGTAGTCGGAGGCCGAGTCCTTGATGAGCTTGGCATTCTCCATCAAGAGCGTGGTCACTTCCGTCTCGATCTTCTCCTCGGCCAGGAAGTTCTCGGACAGGATGTGACGCACGACGTCTCGAGCCCGGGCCTCGTCCTTGATCTCGACGAGCTTGCGTCCCACGAGCCGCTTGACGACGGATTCGGCCATCCTGCCCGCGATGTCATCGCGCCTGGACATATGAACACTCGAGACTACACGCGCATGTCTCGGGGTGTCAAGCGGAAGTAGCCGAGAAATCGGTCAAATCTCGGCCTCGGCCGCGGGCAGAAGCAGCCGGAACCGTGAGCCCTTTCCGGGCAGGCTTTCGACCTCCACGGCCCCGCCATGGGCCTCGGCCAGGGAGCGGACCACATGGAGCCCGAGACCCAGTCCGGAAGCCGCCTTTGTCTCCGGATGAGCGATCCGCACGTAGCGGTCGAAGATCCGCGGCAGATCCTCGGCGGGAATGCCAATCCCTTCGTCCTCCACGGTCAGCTCCATCGTGTCCGGGCGGTCGCTGGCGACCGCGGCGGCGACCCGGACGCGCCCACCGCGCGGCGAATACTTGACCGCATTCGACATCAGGTTCTTGAGCATGCGATCCACCGCGTCGCGATCGGCCGACACCGCGCCCAGCCCTTCGGCCACTTGACCCTCGATGCGGTGGCGCGGGTGCTGCGAAGCGAAGAGGTCGACATTGCGCTCGACGAGCTCGCCGAGATCCACGCGCTCGGGCCGAAGCTCCAGCGGGCGCCCCGCCTCGATGCGGGAGAGATCGAGGAGATCGGTCACGATACGACCCAGACGCTGCGCCTCCGTGCGCACGTGCCCGAGATAGCGCCGCGCTTGATCGGGCGGGACGACACGCTCGAGCAGGAGCTCGCTGAAGCCCTGGAGCGCTGTGAGGGGTGTGCGGAGCTCATGGGAGACCACGGACAGGAACTCGCTCTTCGCCTGGTCGATCTCGCGCAGCCGACGGGTCGCCTGCTCGACCTTGTCCTCCAGCTCCTGGGCAAAGCGCCGCTGCTTGAGCTCGAGCTGCGCATTCTCGACGGCCAGAGCCAGGTGGAGCGCCACCTCCCGCGCCGAGCGGCAGGCGGCGGGACCGAGATCGCCGGCCCGCTCGATGGCAAGCACGCCGACGCGGCCGGCTCCCGTCTCGAGCGGCAGCACGAGGCCCCGTGACGGGGTGGGTCCGAGGACCGCCTTCACGCGCAGGCGCGGGTCGGCGTCGAGATTGACGGCCAGGATGGTCGCGCCTGTCTCGAGGGCCCGACCGGCCGCCGAATCCTTGCGAAAAGCCGCTCCGAAGGCCGTCGATCCGGCAACGGCGAGAGTCCCGTCACCGGCGCGAAGCACGAGCCCGGCACGATCGGCCCCAAGCGCCCCGCCGACGAGGGCCACGGCCTTTTCGAGCCTGGCCTCGAGCGGCGCCTCGCCTCCCAGCGCGCGCTGGATAGCGAGGAGGGCGGCGAGCCTCGCGCCCCGCGCGCCCGCCTGGTCGACGAGGCGACCCAAGGCGATTCCAAGAACGAGAGGGGCGGCGAGCGCGACCAGCGCATCGAAGGTCGCCGGCGCGAGGCCCTCGCGCTCGATCATGGGAAATACGTGCAGCCCCTGGAACAGCCCGGCCATCAGGCCGACCAGCCCCGCCGCCGAAGAGCCCCAATGCAAGGCTGCCCAGGCGGCCGGCACGAGATAGAGGTGACGGAGCGGTATCGCCAGGGCGCCATCCACGCTGGCCGTGGCCAGCGCGATCGCCGCAACCAGGGCGAGGGGGCCGGCAATCATCCCTGGAGCATCCGGTATGCGGCGAAGAACGCCAGTGTCGCCAGATAGCCGGGGAGCAGGCTCCCGCTCCACGCGCGCAGGGCGCAACTGGCCAACCCAAGCAGGGTGAGATAGAAGATCACCCCTGCCGCCACCTCGGCCGTATTGGGCAAGGTGGGGTCGACCAGGTAGCGGAGCAGTCCACCCGCCGTCGAGACCGCCGCCGCCGGCCAGAACGTCCACCGTCTCCAGAGGGTGGAGAAGAGCGCGCCGTGAAACAGCCACTCGACCGACAGCGCATTGGCGCCGGCGTCATAGGCCACCGCGGCAAGGTAGGCGCGGAGGCTCGGCACCGAAGCCGTATGGCCCAGCGTCAACGAGGCCGCGATCAGGAGATGAAGACCAAGGAAGGCGCCCGCCGCCAATCCCACCACGACCTGCTGAGACGTCCGCGGCCGAGCCCATCCTATCCATCGGACATCCGAACGCGCTCGCCCAGCCTCGCGCGCCAGAACGAGGGGAACGAGAAAGTAGAGGACCGCTCCCGTCGGCACCAGCCGCGTCACCAATGACGCCGCCACCAGCACGCCGGCCAAGGCCGCGGCGGGAATCCGCCAGCGCGAGGAACCGTGGAGAGCGATGACCCAGCCGGCCGCCAGCAATCCCGCATGGCTCCACCCACTCGCCGCGGCGTGACCCAGCCCTCGCCCGCCGCCGGTCAGCGTGTCCGCCGCGAGGGATATCGCGATTCCCATGGCGGAGATGAGCGCCACCTCGAGAAGTGGCCTGCCCAGGGCCGGGTGGGCGCGCGCCGCCGGATCAAACGGCGCGGTCAGCAGGCGCATCGACGATCAGGTCCAGGAAGAGCGCGGTCAATCGAGGCTCGAGGGTCAGTCCCGCGTCATCTTGCATGACCTGGACGGCCTCTTCCCGTAAGAGCCGGCGGCGATACGGGCGCTCCGAGGTCAGCGCATCGTACACGTCTGCAATGGCGACGATGCGCGCGCCTATGGGGATGCAATCTCCCGCCAGCCCGTCTGGATAGCCGCTGCCATCGTGGCGCTCGTGGTGGTGGCGAACGATGAGCGCGGCATCGGCGAAGAACTCGAGCGGCGCCACGATCTGGGCGCCCGTGAGCGGGTGTCGTCGCATGGCGATCCACTCCTCGGCCGTGAGGGGGCCGCGCTTGCGCAGGATGTGCTCGGGCACCCCGATCTTGCCCAGGTCATGGAGCAGCCCGGCTTCCCCAATGATCCTGACTTCGGGCCCCCCGAGGCCGGCGGCCAGGGCCAGGCGCCGCGCCAGCTCCGCCACGCGCTCGGAGTGGCCACGCGTGTACTCGTCCTTGGCCTCGAGGGCATTGGCGAGGCCGAGAAGGCTCTGGAGCACGGAGCGCTGGACCTGCCGATGGCTCCTTCTGAGATCCACGGCATAGGCGAGGGCCTGCTGATAGGCGGCCCTCAGCTTGTCGTGCGCGCGGGTTGTCTCTTCCTCGCGGGCGCGAGAAACCTCGTAGAGCGCGCGGAGGTCCCGCGCGTACGCGAGGGCCTGGGCCAGCGCTACATCGGCCGCCATGATCGCGTGTCGGGCACGAGGGCCTCGACGAGAGCCAGCAGGGCCAGCGGTGAGAACGGCTTGGTCAGATACTCGTCGGCGCCGGCGGCGCGCCCGCGCGCGCGATCGGCCTCCCGCCCGGCGGCGGTGAGCATGACGATGGGAATGCGCGCGAGGGCCGGCTCGCTCCTGAGCTGCCGGCAGACCTCGAAGCCGTCGAGGCGGGGCATGTGCACGTCGAGCAAAACGAGGTCGGGAATGGTCCGCCTGGCCACCACGAGCGCTTCCGCGCCATCAGAGGCCTCGACCACGCGGACATCGGCATCTTCGAGCGTGAAGCGCACCAAATCCACGATGGGCGGCTCGTCGTCTACCACCAGGATGGTCGTCATGGCGCGCTGGTGTTGCCAGCGCCGTGCCAGACGAGAAACCGCGGTGTGACGAGGGGTTACGGCAGGATGGGGACGGGCGGTGCCCGGCCGGCTGGGCTATCGCGCCAACCAGGTGCCGCGCGGACCGGGCAGCCGGCTACTGTGAGTGGGCGCGGCCGAGGACCAGGAGCCGGGTCAGTGCGCGGGCCAGCGCGTCCAGTGCCCGCGCGAAATCGATCTCCTCGGACTCTCCCGTCGGGCTCCTGCCCTGGAGCCGCATCTCGGCGCGCCGGCGAGCA
Organism: Candidatus Methylomirabilota bacterium; assembly: GCA_036002485.1. Lineage (NCBI taxonomy): Bacteria > Methylomirabilota (SeqCode) > Candidatus Methylomirabilota bacterium. Next base: position 8,127 of record DASYTI010000241.1, read on the forward strand.
CGCTCGGCCCGGTCTCGGTCGATCTCTTCCGGGCGCTCGGCGTGCTCGGCCAGGATGATGACGCGCTCGGCGCGCACCTCGGCGAAGCCTCCGGCCACCGCCAGATATTCCTGCCGCTGGCCCACGCGATACATCACCTCGCCGGGAGCCAGGGTCGTGAGAAAGGCGGCATGGCCAGGCAGGACACCGAAGTAGCCCTCGACCCCAGGGGCCACCACTTCCTCGGCCTCGGTGCTCACGAGCATGCGTGTCGGGGTCGCCAGCTCGAAGCGCATCAGATCAGCCCTCGCGTTCTACTCAGCACTCGCCTCGCCGCTCTCGTCGCCTGCGGCTCCTCGGCAGCGTCTCAGCTCGAACATCTATTCAGCCCTCGGCTCGCGCCGGCGGCTCTTGCTTCACTCGGCATTACTTGGTCTCGGACATCTTGCGGGCTTTCTCCCGCGCCTCATCGATGCCCCCGACCATATAGAAGGCCTGCTCTGGCATGTCGTCGCAGAGCCCCTCCACGATCTCCTTGAAGCCCTGGATCGTATCGGCAAGCTTGACGTAACGGCCCGGAGTGCCTGTGAAGGTCTCGGCCACGTGGAAGGGCTGGGAGAGGAAGCGCTGGAGCTTCCGCGCCCGGGCGACGGTGAGCTTGTCCTCGTCGGAGAGCTCCTCCATCCCGAGGATGGCGATGATGTCCTGAAGATCCTTGTAACGCTGGAGGATCAACTGCACGGCCCGGGCGGTCGCGTAGTGCTCCTGACCCAGGATGATCGGATCGAGGATTCGCGAGGTGGAGGCGAGCGGATCGACGGCCGGGTAGATGCCGAGCTCGGTGAGAGCCCGCGACAGAACCGTCGTCGCGTCGAGGTGGGCGAAAGCCGTGGCGGGCGCGGGATCGGTGAAGTCGTCGGCCGGCACATAGATGGCCTGCACGGAGGTGATCGAGCCCTTCTTGGTCGAGGTGATCCGCTCCTGAAGCGCGCCCATCTCGGTGCCCAGCGTCGGCTGGTAGCCGACGGCCGAGGGCATGCGCCCGAGGAGGGCCGAGACCTCCGAGCCCGCCTGGGTGAACCGGAAGATATTGTCGATGAAGAGCAGCACGTCCTGCCCTTCCTCATCGCGGAAGTACTCGGCGGCCGTCACCCCGGTCAGCCCAACGCGGAGACGCGAGCCGGGCGGCTCGGTCATCTGGCCGAAGATGAGCGCCGTCTTGTCGATGACACCCGACTCCTTCATCTCGTGGTACAGGTCATTGCCCTCGCGCGTGCGCTCCCCTACCCCGGCGAAGACCGAGATGCCCCCGTGCTGCTTGGCAATATTGTTGATGAGCTCCTGGATGAGCACGGTCTTGCCCACACCCGCGCCCCCGAAGAGGCCCGTCTTGCCGCCTCTGGTATAAGGCTCGAGAAGGTCCACGACCTTGATGCCGGTCTCGAACATCTCGACCTTGGTCGACTGCTGCTCGAAGGACGGCGCCGGCCGGTGGATGGGAAGGGTCTTGGTGGCCTTGAGCGGTCCCGCCTTGTCCACCGCCTCGCCCGTGATGTTGAGAATGCGGCCGAGCGTCTCCTTGCCCACGGGGATCGTGATCGGCTGGCCCGTGTCGTTGACCGGCATGCCACGTGTGAGCCCGTCGGTGGCCGCCATGGCCACGGTTCGCACGCGGCTCTCTCCCAGGTGCTGGGCGACCTCGAGCACGAGCTTGGCCGAATAGGCGAAGACATCGGTGCTGCCCGCATTGGGCACCTCGAGGGCGTTGTAGATCGCGGGCAGCTTGCCCATCTCGAACTCAACGTCGACCACGGGGCCGATGACCTGAACAACCTTGCCTTGGCTCATCTCGAGGTTCCTTTCTCCAATAATTATGCTTCGACGGCCTGGCGGAGGGCTTCTGCGCCGCCGACAATATCCAGGAGCTCCTTGGTGATGCGCTCCTGGCGGGCCTTGTTGTACTGAATGGTCAGCAGATTGATCATTTCTCGCGCGTTCTTCGAGGCGGCTTCCATCGCCGTCATGCGCGCGCCGTACTCGCCCGCCGCGGACTCCATGAGGGCGCGGTAGACCTGGGTGGTCACGTGACGCGGCAGGAGCGAGGCGAGGATGGCCTCGGGGCCGGGCTCGTAGAGGTACTCCTCCTGCGGCCCCGCATCGCCCTCGGGGGCGCCTTCGGCCTCGATGGGTAGGAGCTGCTCCCGCACCGGCCGCTGCACGGCAACCGAGCGGAACTCGTTGTACATGAGGTGGACCTCGTCCACCTCCTCCGCCAGGTGGGAGGCGATCAGCTCATTCGAGAGCTCCTGGGCGTGAGAGTAGGCCAGCCGGTCGAAGAAGCCCAGCATCTCTGACTTGACCGTGAAGTGGCGCCGGCGATAGAAATCGCGGGCCTTCTTGCCTACGACCACCAGGGTCACCGAGGTCTCCCCCGCCCCGCGAAGGAAGCGAAGCGACTCGCGGAGGATGTTCGAGTTGAAGGCCCCACAGAGTCCTTTGTCCGCCGTGATGATCACGAGGCGCTTGCGCCCCGTCTCGCGCCTGGCCAGCAGCGGATGCGTCTCATCACCGGTATGCCCGACGAGGCCTCCGAGGAGCTCGCGCATCTTGGTCGCGTACGGCCGCGCCGCGATGATCCGTTCCTGCGCGCGTCGGAATTTGGAGGCGGCCACGAGCTTCATGGCTTTGGTGATCTTCTGGGTCGACTGGACGGACCGGATCCGTCGCTGGATGTCCCGGAGCGTCGCCATGCGTCGGGGTCCTAGGCCGCCTTGATGCCCCGCGAGGCCATGAACTCCGCCTTGGCCTCCCCGATCGTCTTGGTCAGTGCGTCACGGAGCTCGTCGGTCAGCTCCTTCTTGTTCGCGATCTCTGGCAGGAGCTGAGGATGCTTGCGCTCCAGGTGCGGATACAGGAATTCCTCGAACGCCCGCACCTGATCCACGGGCAGGTCATCGAGCAGCCCCTGCCCGCCCGCAAAGATGATGGTGATCTGCCTCTCCACCGTGAGAGGCACGTACTGGCCCTGCTTGAGCAGCTCGACCATGCGCTGGCCGCGGGCCAGCTGCTGGAGCGTCGCCTTGTCGAGGTCGGAGCCGAACTGCACGAACGCCGCCAGCTCGCGGTACTGGGCGAGGTCGAGCCGGAGCTTGCCGGCGATCTGACGCATGGCCTTGATCTGCGCCGATCCGCCGACGCGCGAGACGGAGAGACCCACGTTCACGGCGGGCCGGATGCCCGAGTAAAAGAGATCCGACTCGAGATAGATCTGGCCGTCGGTGATCGAGATGACATTGGTCGGAATGTAGGCCGACACGTCGCCCAGCTGCGTCTCGATGATAGGCAGCGCGGTGAGGGAGCCCCCGCCCAGCTCGTCATTGAGCTTGGCGGCCCGCTCGAGAAGCCGCGAGTGGAGATAGAAGACGTCGCCCGGGTAGGCCTCGCGACCCGGCGGCCGGCGCAGGAGCAGCGACATCTGCCGATACGCCGCGGCGTGCTTGGAGAGGTCGTCGTAGATGCAGAGGGCATGGCGGCCCGAGTCGCGGAAGAACTCCGCCATGGCGCAGCCGGCATAGGGCGCCAGGTACTGCAGGGCCGCTGGCTCCGAGGCCGAGGCGATCACGACCGTCGTATACGCCATGGCCCCCGTGTCCTCGAGGACCTTCACGACCTGGGCGACGGTGGAGCGCTTCTGGCCGATGGCGACGTAGAAGCAGTAGACCCCCTGGCCTTTCTGGTTGATGATCGTGTCCACGCCGATAGCCGTCTTGCCCGTGCCGCGGTCGCCGATGATGAGCTCGCGCTGGCCGCGCCCGATCGGAATCATGGCGTCGATGGCCTTGAGTCCCGTCTGGAGCGGCTCCTTGACGGAGCGCCGGTCCACCACGCCGGGGGCGTAGCGCTCGAGGGGGCGGAACTCGCTGGAGGCGATCGGCCCCTTCCCGTCTACCGGCTGGCCGAGCGCGTCGACGACGCGACCGGTCAGCGCCTCGCCCACGGGGACCTGGGCAATGCGCTTGGTGCGCGTGACCTGATCGCCTTCCTTGATGAGAGTGTCCGGGCCGAGCAGCACGGCCCCGACATTGTCCTCCTCGAGATTGAGCACGAGACCGTAGACGTCGCCCGGAAACTGCAAGAGCTCGCCGGCCATGGCGCCTTCGAGGCCATAGATGCGGGCGATGCCATCGCCCACCTCGAGGACCCGGCCCGCTTCCTGGAGGTCGACCGCGGCCTCGTAGCCCTGCAGCTGCCTCTTGATGATCTCGCTGATCTCTTCCGCCTTGATCATGCCTATCCCCTCACCAGCCGCTCGCGCAGGCGCGCGAGCTGCCCGTCGAGACTGCCGTCGAGAATGAGACTGCCGACCTGGGCGACGAAGCCGCCCAGGAGATTCGTGTCCGTGATCTCCTCGAGGATCACCTGCTTGCCCACCGCGGCGTTCAGGCGGTTGGTCAGCTGGCTCTTCTCACCTTCGGTCAACGGGATGCTGGTGCGCACCTGGGCGCGGACGCGGCCCAGGTCTGCATCGATCAGACCGCGGTAGGCGGCCACGATGGCGGCCAGGTGGTCGATGCGTCCTCTTTCCGCCAGAAGTCCCGCGAACTTCTTGACGAGGGGCCCAGAGCCCGCCCTGCCCGCCAGCTCTTCCGCCACCGCCCGTCGCTCCACCGGCTTGATCCAGGGCCGCGCGAGAACCTCTTGGGCCTCGCCACTCGCTCCGAGAACCTGCACGAGAGCTTCGAGCTCGCGGCCCGCGGCCTCCCCTGCTCCAGCCTCGACGGCGGCGCCATGAAGCGCCTTCGCATACCGTCGGGCCGTGCCTTCCTGCGCGCGCATGTCGCCTAGTTCTTCTGGCCCATCCGGCCGATAGCATCGTCGACGATGCGGCGATGGTCCGCGTCGTTGAGGCTCTTCTTGATCAAGCGCTCCGCGGCGGAGATCGCGAGATCGGCAACCTCCTGGCGAAGCTCCTGGCGCGCCCGGCGGACGTCCTGGTCCATCTCCTGGCGCGCGCTCGTCACCAGCCGTGCGGCCTCGGCCTTGGCGGCCTCGACCAGGCGTCGCTGCTCGTCGGCGGCGTCCTTGAGGGCTTCGGCGCGGATCTGCTGGGCCTCGGCATGCGCGGCCTGGATCTTGGCGAGATGCTCCTCGCGCTCCTTCTGGGCCTGGGCGCGCGCCGCCTGAGCCTCGTCGAGCGATTTCTGGATGGCCTGGCTGCGCTCGTCCATCTTGGCGAGGAGCGGCTTGTAGAGAAGCTTGCTCAGGAGAAACAGGAGGAGAAGGAAATTGAAGGCCTGGATGAGCAGCGACCAGTCGAGGCTGATCAGACCCCCCTCGCTGGCGAAGGCCGCGGTCGGGGCGCAAGTGGCCAGGAAGACAATGAGGGCAAGGGCACGGCGCATCGTGAGTTCTCCGGCTATAATACGTTGTGAAATAAGGAACAACCTTTAGACGTGTATCACGCCTACGGGAAAACTGTCAAGCGGCTTAAGCCCGCCGGCCGGAAATGACTCCCCCGCCCACCACGAGGTCGCCGTCGTAGAAAACGACCGACTGCCCTGGGGCCGGCGCCCGCTGGGGTGTCTCGAAGCGCACCTCGACTCGCCCGTTCTCCAGTGGCCAAACGGTCGCCCGCGCGGGCTCGTGACGATGACGAATCTGCGCGGTCACGGCCAGCGCCCCCTCCAGCCGCTCAATGGCGATCCAGTTTGTCTGCTCGGCGACCAAGGTCTCCGCGTCGACGTCGCGGGCGTCTCCGACCACTACCGCGTTCTTCGCGGGGTCGAGCGCCGTGACATAGAGGGTGTGGCCCAGAGCGAGGCCGAGCCCACGCCGCTGGCCCACCGTATAGTTCGCCAGGCCCTCGTGCTCGCCCACGACCTCGCCGGTCGCGTCCATGATGGGTCCGCGGCGGAAGGCGCCGGGAATGCGCGTGCGCAGGAAGCTGCGATAGTCGTCGTCGGGGATGAAGCAGATCTCCTGGCTCTCGGGCTTCTCGGCGGTGACGAGCCCGAGCGTTCGCGCCTTGTCACGCACCTCGGGTTTGGTCAGCGCTCCCACGGGAAAACGGGCGGCGCCGAGCTGAGCCTGGCTGAGCGGCCACAGGAAATCGGACTGGTCCTTTCGGGCGTCCGCGCCCCGCCAGAGGAGGAAGCGATCGGTGCGCGGGTCGCGGGTGATGCGCGCGTAGTGGCCCGTCGCCACGGCCGCCGCATCCCACGCTCGCGCGCGGTGCAGCAGCGTGCCGAACTTGATCTCGCGATTGCAGACGGTGCACGGCACCGGCGTACGTCCAGCTTCGTACTCGCGGGCGAAGTCGGCGATGACGGTTTGCTCGAACTCTTGCGCGCTATTGAGCAGGTAGTAGGGGATACCGAGCCGCCGCGCGACCTGGCGGGCATCGTCCACCGTGGCAGGCGAGCAGCAGCTGCCGAAGCGCGTGGCCGCATCATCGCTCTCCCGCCAGGGCCAGACGCGCAGGGTGACACCCACGACGTCGAAGCCCTGCTCGACGAGCAGCGCGGCGGCGACAGAGGAGTCGACCCCACCGGAGAGACCTACGACGATGCGCTCGGCCATTCGATCAGTCTACGCGACTAGGGGCGCCGGCCGCTGATGAGCTCGGCCAGGCGCTCGAGGTCCTCGGCCGACGTGTACACGATCTCGATGCGCCCGGCGCGCTCCGTGCCGACGAGGCGTACGCGCGTCGAGAGCGCTTCCCGCAGCGAGTCCTCGAGCGCGGTCAGCTCGGCCGAGCGGCGAGGGAGCCGCCGCGTCCCGAGCCGCCGCTTGTGCTGCACACCTTCCTCGGTGGCCCGCACGGACCAGGAATGGGCGAGGATCTCGTCTCGAAGCTTGAGCTGCTCGGCTCGGGAGGTGAGGGACAGCAGCGCGCGGGCATGCCCCATGGTCAGCCGTCCGCTCCGAAGATCCGCCTGAATCGCTTCTGGCAGCCTCAGGAGACGCAGACAGTTGGCGACCGTGCTGCGATCGCGCCCGACGCGCTGAGCAAGCTGCTCCTGTGTCCACGCAAAGTCGGTCAGAAGCCGCTGGTAGGCCTCGGCCTCTTCCATCGGATTCAGGTCCTCGCGCAGGAGGTTCTCGACGAGAGCCAGCTCCAGGGTCTCTGCATCTGTCGTCTCGCGGACGACAGCCGGAACGTGAGATAGCCCAGCCATCTTGGCCGCCCGCCAGCGCCGCTCCCCAACTATGAGCTGATATTTCTCGCCTGCCCGGCGAACCACGATGGGCTGAAGAACTCCCGACCTCCTGAGAGACTCGGCCAAATCGCGTAAACTATCATCAGCAAAGGCTTTTCTGGGCTGATTTGGGTTTGCGGCTATGGCCTCGATGGGCAGATCCTGGATCTTGCCTGATGCATCCTGGCTCGAAGGGTAGGGAGAGGAAGCGAGCAGTGCTCCCAACCCGCGGCCAAGCCCATGCTTAGGATTCATGTGCGAGAACCTCCTTGGCGAGTTCGAGGTACGCCACCGATCCGGGGGAGCGAAGATCGTAGAACATGATAGGGCGCCCGTGACTGGGCGCTTCCGAAATGCGGACATTGCGGGGAATCAGCGTGCGCAAGACCTGGCCGCCGAGGTGGCCCTGCACCTCGGACTTGACCTGCGTCGCCAGGCTGGTCCTGCCATCGAACATCGTCAGCACGATGCCTTCCACTTCGAGTGATGGATTGAGGCGCTCGCGGACGAGCGCGATCGTCCTGAGGATGTGTGCCAGACCTTCAAGGGAATAGTACTCACACTGAAGAGGAACCAGCGCCCGGTCCGCCGCGGTCAATGCATTGAGAGTCAAGAGACCGAGCGAAGGGGGACAATCGATGATTATGTAGTCATAGCGATCACGAATCGTGACCAACACATCTCGAAGCCTGCTCTCTCGATTCTCCGTGGCAACCAGCTCAATCTCTGCACCGACCAGATCAATATCCGCAGGGATCAGCGCGAGATTCGGTATGCCCGTCTCTCGCACGGCATCCTCAATTGAACCTTCCTCGAGCAGGACGTGGTAGATCGTGCGGGTGAGACCTGACTTCTCCAGGCCGATACCTGTCGTGGCATTGCCTTGGGGATCGAGGTCGATAAGGAGCGTCTTGCGATCAGCCAGCGCTATGGCAGAGGCGAGATTCACGGCTGTGGTGGTCTTACCAACTCCACCCTTCTGGTTGGCCACCGCAATCACTCGGCCCAATATTACCCCTATGTTCCACGTGAAACATCACTGGCCAGTTCCACGTGGAACAATAAACGACAAGGACCCCCGGCATCAAGAAGGCTTTTTGGCGAGGGCAAAAAGCCGCGAAATACCAAGAGTTTCGTACGAGATACTCCTCCATTCGACACCGGGCAGAGGACTCTCCAGGCGGGAGCGGGCCATCTCTGGTGGCCCAGAGGCGATGAGCACGCCGCCAGGCCTCAAGTAGTTCATGGCGACGGGCACCAGGTCTCCGAGCCTTCCCACGGCACGGCAAAGAGCCACATCGAATTCGCCCACTAAATCAGGGTATTGAGTGGTGACATCCTCGGCTCTCCCATGACGCACGGCCACGTCGACGAGGTCGATCTCTCGAACGAGAGTGCGCAAGAATGAGATGGGTTTCCGTTTGGACTCGACGAGGGTAAGGGCGAGCGAGGGGTCAACAATGCGAAGCGGAATCCCGGGAATCCCTGCTCCTGTGCCGATATCTACGACGCGAAGTGTCGCATGCTGGGGCATCACTGATCGGAAGAGCAATGAGTCGAGAAAAAGACTCTTGCCAATGCTGGCAACTGTCTGGAGACCGGTCAGGTTATGGGTTCGATTCCAGAAGAGGAGAAGGTCGGCATACCGCTCGAAACCCATGCGCTCCTGATCGCTGGCGCGTCTCTGGAGCAGAGCTGGAAACGCGTCGAAGAGCGGTCCGAGGCTTCCGCCGCGCGCTCGGGGCACGGCCGACCTGCTCAGGCCTTCTTGGCGGCCCGGCCGGTCGGGCGCTGGCTCGAGCTTCCGCGCTCCATGTAAAGCTGCTGGGCGATCTGGAGCACATTGGACAGGGTCCAATACAGCACCAGGCCGGAAGGCAGATTGAGAAACATGAAGGTGAAGACGACGGGCATGAGCATCATCATCTTGGCTTGCCGCGGATCGCCCATGGTCGGCGTCATCTTCTGCTGAATCAGCATCGAGATGCCCATCAGGATCGGCAGCACATATGTGGGATCCTGCGCGGCCAGATCGCAGATCCAGAGGTTCATGCCGAACAATCGTCCGAAGCAGATGAAGGGCGCATTTTGCATCTCCACGGAGACCGAGAGCGCCACGTAGAGAGCGTAGAAGACGGGGATCTGCACGATCATCGGCAGGCAGCCGCCGAGCGGATTGACCCGTTGTTCGCGATAGAGCTCCATCGTCTCGCGCTGGACTCGCTGCGGATCGCTCTTGTGCTTGGAGCGGAGAGCATTGATCTGCGGCTGCAGCGCCTGCATGGCCTTCATGGAACGCATGCTCTTGAGGGTGAGCGGAAAGAACACCACCTTGGTCAGGACGGTCAGAAGAATGATGGCCACACCGTAGTTGTGCGTGTAGCGATAGAACCAGCTGAGGAGCCAGAGAATGGGCACGGCGATCCATTCCATGGGGAGGCCGCCGTACTCTAGCGGCGCCGGGAAACCCCCGAAATAGACAGACTTTTCGAGCCCCACCCGGAGCGCCTTCAGCCTCTCGTATTCCTTGGGCCCCACATAGACCAGGACTCGCCCCTCCCAGGATTCCCCCGGCCCAAGGTTCGGCAGTGCGGTACGCAGCGCCACCTGCACCACGTCATTGCCCTTGGCTTCGGCGAGACGGAATCCGGGACTGCGTGGCACGAGGGCCGAGAGGTACCACTCGCTCTCGAGTCCTATCCAAAGGCCCTCGCCGACGAGATCGGAGGTCTTGGCCAGCTCCTCTCGACGCGCGCTTCCGTTCACGGATCGCACCACGCGCGTCGGGTGTTGGCCCTGAAATTTCTCGGTGATCTCCTTGGGCCACGTCACGGGCGCCATCCAGCCCAGGACGAGCTCAGCGGTCTGCGGGATCCGACTGCGATTCTCGACGCGGATCTCGCGGTCGAACTGATAGCCGTCGGCCCGAAAGCGAAGCGTCTGGGTGATCCTGAGGCCGAAGCCGTCCTCTCCCACGAGGGTCATCTCGCCCGTGGCGGCGCCACCGAGCTCGATGCTGTCCGATGACAACGAAAAGTCGACGACGCGCGGGGGCTGCCCTTGGCGCTCGACGGTGACCCCGCGCGGACCGAGCCGGCCGGGAATGATCATGGGCTTTTCGCCCCGATAGAGGAGATCCCAAGCGGTGAGATCCCCACCGTGGCTCCCAACCGCCGCGCGGTACAGCGGTCCGATGACCCGAGCCGTACGCTCGGGTACCGAGGGCGCCGCTTGCGCGACGGGGGGCGTCACCGGGCCGGCCTGAGGAGCCGCCGGCTGGGGCGTTCCTTTGGGCGCCGGCGCCTCCGACTTCTGAGCGGGCGGGGGAGGAGTCTCAGGCGAGTGGACAAATAGCGTCTGGTACACAATCAACAGCCCGGCCATGAGCAGGGCCGCGATGATCGCGCGCTTCTCCATTAGTCTCGGCGTTCCTCTCTCGGGCGAGTGAGCGCGCGCGGCGGCGGATCATAGCCGCCCGCATGGAAAGGATGACAGCGGCTGAGTCTCCGGATGGCAAGCCAGCCTCCGCGGGTCAGCCCATGCTCGGCGAGAGCCTGTCGCGCGTACTCTGAGCAACTGGGCTCGAAGCGACAGGCGGCGGGCAGGAGCGGCCGCAATACGAGCTGATAGCCACGCACGGCGGCGAGGGCGAGCCTGGCGCCCCAGCTCATGGCCGGGTCACCGCCGCCAAGGCCTGCGTTATCTCTCGCGCGATTTCACCGGTCTCCACGACGAGCGTCGAAGCGCGAGCGACGAAGACCAGATCGAGTTTCCCCGGTCGCGTCTCCAGCCGGCGATACGCCTCGCGGAGCCGGCGCTTGGCTCGGTTGCGGCTCACCGCGCCACGAATCTGGCGGCTCGCCGCAAAGGCCGCGCGCGTCTCACCCGAGCCCGGGCGCCAGAGCAGCACGAAGGCTCGCCGCTCTTCACGGCGGCCGTGCTGGAAGACCGACTGGATATCGTTGGAATGTCGGAGACGGGCGTCCCGGGAGAGCCCTTGCGCCCGGACGGCGGCCTTCACGCCAGCGCGGCTAGACGCTGAGCCGCTTGCGTCCTTTCGCGCGCCGCCGTTTGAGGACCTTGCGCCCACCTTTGGTCTTCATGCGGGCACGGAAGCCGTGTGTTTTCTTCCGCCGCCGCTTGTTTGGTTGAAACGTCCGCTTCATAGGGAAACTCCTTCTCTCGGTCGACGAGCCTGCGTAGTGTACTGACCGCCCTTAAGCAAGTCAAGACGCGCGACCCCTTGCGGGCGAGTTTCACGGTGTGCTAACGTGCCGACCCTCACGTGTCTCCCGACGCCTTTCGGAACTGGCCGCAGAGCGCGAGGGAGCGGCACGCACGAGTCGAAGTTGCCGGTGTGGAGTTTCATCGAACCTGATGATACGTCGGCTGCGGGTAGCGCCGGTTGGTCCAGCAGGACTCCCAAGTCTCGGTCGGGCAAGTAGTTATCCACATCGGTGGATAACTTTGTGTGTAACTCCTTGGGTGCCAACTATGCGAATGGTTTAGCCGTGCTCGATACTCTCTGGAGCCGCCTGGTCGAAGCGCTCGAGGGCAAGATGCCCGCCGCCGCCCTCGATTCCTGGGTCCGACCCTGTCGCCTGCTGCAGATTCAAGGCGATCATTTGCGCATCGCCGCCCCCAACAAGTACACGCGCGACTGGCTCTACCAGCACCATGCCGATGCGCTGCAGCTCGCCGCGCGCGCGGTGCTGGGCGGGAATCCCCGCGTCTCCGTGGAGATCGACCGCGACCCCGCGCCCGCCGTCCCGTCGCCGCTCGAGGACTCGCTGCCGACCACGACCGGCCTCAGCACGCGCTACACGTTCGAGTCCTTCGTCGTCGGCAATTCCAATCAGTTCGCCCAGGCCGCCTGCCAGGCCGTGGCCGAGCTGCCATCCCGAGCGTACAACCCGCTCTTCATCTACGGCGGCGTCGGTCTGGGCAAGACGCACCTGCTCCACGCGGTCGGACATCAGATCGGCAAGCTCTACCCGCAGCTCCGCGCGCTCTATCTTTCCTCCGAGCGCTTCACCAACGACCTCATCAACGCGATCCGCTATGATCGGACAGCGGAATTCCGCGCCAAGTACCGGACGATCGACCTCCTGCTCATCGACGACATCCAGTTCATCTCGGGCAAGGAGCGGACGCAGGAAGAATTCTTCCACACTTTCAACGACCTCTACGAAGCCCGGAAGCAGATCGTGGTGTCCTCGGATTCCGCGCCCAAGGAGATTCCCGAGATCGAAGAGCGGCTCCGCTCCCGCTTCGAGTGGGGCCTCATCGCCGATATCCAGCCCCCCGATTTCGAGACGCGGGTGGCCATTCTCAAGAAGAAGGCCGAGACGGAGCGGGTACGCCTGCCCGACGACGTCGCCTATCTGATCGCCAGCCGGATCAAGGCCAATATCCGCGAGATCGAGGGCTCGCTGACCCGCATGATCGCCTTCTGCTCGCTATCAGGCCGGGATATGAGCGTGGAGCTCGCTCAGGAGGTGCTGGCCGACCTCTGGGGCGAAGAAGAGAAGATCATCACCATCGAGCACATCCAGAAGAAAGTCGCCGAGGCCTTCGGCATCAAGCTGTCGGACATGCGAGCGCAGAACCGCACCAAATCCGTCGCCTTCCCTCGGCAGATCGCCATGTATCTCTCCCGCCAGCTGACCCATGCGTCGCTGAGCGACGTTGGCCGCGCCTTCGGGGGGAAGGATCACACCACCGTCCTTCATGCCGTCACGAAGCTCCAGGCCATGGTCCAGGAAGACCCCAAGCTCAAGCAGACGATCGACACGCTCATCCAGGGGATCACCCTGTGATCCACCGCCGCCCCCAGGTCATGCACGCTGCTGTCCCCGACCTACGGTATCGATCCGTACCCGTCCTTTCCGGCGCTTGCCTGCCGTCCACAGCATCCACCGCTACGACGTCTCGTACGACGACGAAATTGGCGTTTTTCTCCTTAAACAACGGAGATTGATATGGAAGTTCATGTGGACCGGGATGCCTTCTTCAAGGGTCTCCAGATGGTTCACAATGTGGTCGAGCCGCGACAGACCTTGCCCATCCTTGCCAATGTCCTCTTGGAGAGCGATGGCGACACGCTGCGACTGACGGCGACCGACCTCGAGGTGGGGGCCCGCGTCTCGGTGCCGGCCAAGGTGCCGACGGGCGGGTCGATCACGCTGTCGGCCCGCAAGCTCCTCGAGATCGTCAAGGAGCTGCCCGCGGCTGGCCTCTCGCTGAAGGTCCAGGACAATGCCTGGGTGGCCCTCCGCTGCGGAGGCGCGTCGTACAAGCTCGTCGGGCTCGGCGCCGCCGATTTCCCCTCTGTCTCCAGTGGGGAGGCCGCGACGTGGATCACCCTCGATGGCAAGCTCCTTCGAGACATGCTGGCCCAGACGACCTTTGCCATCTCCCACGACGAGAGCCGCTATGCGTTGAACGGCGTGCTCTTCGCGATCCAGGACCGCGAGATCCGGCTCGTGGCGACCGACGGTCACCGGCTCGCCCTGGCCGTGCGCCCCCTGGCGGGGGCGGGCGGGCAGGTCTCAGGCATCGTGCCGCGCAAGGCCGTGCAGGAGATCGCGCGGGTCGTTGGCACGGGCGAGGACGTCCAGGTTGCCATCAGCGAGAACCAGTTCATTCTCAGGATGCCGAATGTTCTCCTGCTCGCCCGACTCATCGAGGGCGCCTTTCCGAACTACGAGCAGGTGGTCCCGAAGGCGCATCCCCAGCGGGTGACGGTGGGGCGCGCCGCCCTCATGGCGGCGCTGCGGCGCGTGTCGGTGCTCTCGGAGGAGCGGACCAAGCCGGTCAAGTTCACGCTCACCCCAGGGCTCCTCAAGCTCGCCGCCTACAGCCCGGATTTTGGCGAGGCCGAGGAGCAGATCGAGGTCCAGTACGGCGGTGAGGAGATGACGATAGGCTTCAATTCACGTTACGTGCTCGATGCGTTGGGTGCTCAATCCGCCGAGCAGATTGTGATGGAACTCAAGGATGGTTTGAGCCCCGGCGTGATCAAAAGCTTCGAAGAGGAGGGGTCGCTGTGTGTTATCATGCCTATGAGAATTTGACGTTCTCATGGGGGCCGACACGGGGTGCTCATCCAATGGATTACGCTTGAAAATTTCCGTAGTTATCGCACCCTCACGCTCAGTCCCGAACCAACCCTCAACGTTCTGAGCGGTCCGAACGCGCAGGGAAAAACAAACTTCCTCGAAGCTCTGGGCGTCCTGCTTGTCGGGCGCTCCTTTCGCGGTGCCAAGGCAGCCGATCTCCCGCGCTGGGAGGCCCCTGCTGCCTCGCTGTCGGGTGCGCTCGCGCGGGGGGATGTGACGCGAAGCCTCCGGCGCGAGCTCAGTTGTCGTGAGGACGGCGGCTGGGTCATGACGGGCGAGGGGTGTCCCTGGGCCCGCGCCATTCCCTTTGGCTGGCAGGACCTCGGGATCCTCCATGGCAGTCCCCAGGCCCGCCGGAACTTCCTCGACGGCTTCGCCGGGAAGCTCCAGCCCGCGCATCTCACGGCCCATGCGCGGTATCGCCGAATCCTCGCGCGGCGGAACCATCTCTTGCAGCAGGGCGGCGGTGAGATCGGGCCGTGGGACGAACAGCTGGCTACGGTCGGGCTGGAGATCTTGGGCCGCCGCCGGGCCGCCGTGGCGCTGCTCGATACGGAGATCAGACGTCTGTACCCCGAGCTGTCCGGGCGAGAGGCGGGGGTGCGGCTCGAGTATCGCGGTGGCCTCGAGGCGGAGGTGACGGCCGAGGGATTTCGTGAGGCCCTCGAGCGCCGACACCCCGAGGAGCTTCGCCGGGGCCTCACGCTCGTGGGGCCGCACCGTGACGATCTTCTGATCGAGCTCGACGGGCGCGACATGCGGACCTTCGGATCGCGTGGCCAGCAGCGGCTGCTCGCCCTGTCGCTCCGGCTGGCCGAGGCAGGCCCGGTCGAGGCGGCCGTAGGCAGTCCGCCCGTGCTGCTGCTCGACGATGCGCTCTCGGAGCTCGATCCTCAGGCGCAGGAGCGTGTATTGCGGCGCGCCGCGCGGAGCGGCCAGGTGTTTCTGACCACCGCGGAAACGTCGCTGCCGGACGCGGGGGCGGCGGCCTGGTGGGACGTCCAGGGAGGACGAGTGTCCGAGATGTCGGGTGCGCACGCGAGAGTGATGGCATGAGCGCCGAGACCTATACGGCGAGCGACATCAAGGTCCTGGAGGGCCTGGAGGCCGTCCGGAAGCGGCCCGCCATGTATATCGGCGACACGAGCGCCTACGGGCTGCATCACCTGGTCTACGAGGTGGTGGACAACTCCGTCGACGAGGCGATGGGCGGCTTCTGCGACAGCATCAAGGTCATCCTGCACTCGGACGGCACTTGCTCCGTCGGCGATAACGGACGCGGCATCCCCGTGGACACGCACAAGGAGACGGGCAAGTCGGCGGCCGAAGTCGTCCTGACCGTGCTCCACGCCGGGGGCAAGTTCGAGCATTCGGCTTATAAAGTCTCGGGCGGGCTCCACGGCGTCGGCGTCTCGGTAGTTAATGCGCTGTCCGAGTGGCTCGAGCTCGAGATCCGGCGGAGCGGGAAGGTGTGGACCCAGCGCTACGAGCGTGGCGTGCCCCAGGGCGACCTCGCCCCGGGGGAGAAGACCTCCAAGCACGGCACCGTCATCCGCTTCAAGCCCGACAGCAAGATCTTCGAGGAGACCTCGTTCTCGTTCGACACGCTTTCGAACCGCCTCCGCGAGCTCGCCTTCCTCAACAAGGGGCTCAAGATCGTCATCGAGGACGAGCGTGACGAGCGCTCGCACACCTTCCTCTACAAGGGCGGCATCATCGAGTTCATCAAGCATCTGAACCAGAACAAGACGCCCGTCCACCCGAAAGTGCTCTTCTTCGAGGGGAAAAAGGACAATATCGAGGTCGAGGTGGCCCTGCAGTACAACGACGGATACCAGGAGAGCCTCTTCTCGTTTGCCAACAATATCAATACGCGCGAGGGCGGCACGCACCTGACGGGCTTCCGCGCGGCGCTCACCGGCCAGATCTCGAGCTACGCGCAGGCGCAGGGCTACCTCAAGACTTTCAAGGGCGCGGTCACGGGCGACGATGTGCGCGAAGGGCTGACGGCGGTCGTGTCGGTCCGGATCCCCGATCCGCAATTCGAGGGGCAGACCAAGGCCAAGCTGGGGAACTCCGAAGTGAAAGGTCTGGTCCAGCAGATCGTCAATGACCGGCTGGCCGAGGCCTTCGAAGAGGACCCGACCACGGCTCGGAAGATCGCCGACAAGTGCGTGCGGGCGGCCCAGGCGCGCGAGGCGGCGCGCAAGGCGCGCGAGCTCACGCGCAAGGGTGGGCGGGACGATGAGGGGCTCTCGGCCAAGCTGGCCGATTGCTCGGAGCGCGATCCGCAATTCCGCGAGCTGTTCCTGGTCGAGGGCGATTCCGCCGGCGGCTCCGCGAAGCAGGGGCGGGACAGGAAGACGCAGGCCGTCTTGCCTCTCCGCGGCAAGATCATCAACGCGGAAAAGGCGCGCTACGACAAGGTTCTCTCCCATCAGGAAATCCGGCTCCTCATCTCGGCCCTGGGCACGGGGATCGGGCCGGAGGAGTTCGACCTCGCCAAGCTGCGCTATTACAAGGTCATCCTGATGACGGATGCCGACGTGGACGGCGCGCATATCCGGACGCTTCTCCTCACGTTCTTCTTTCGGCACATGGTGGCGATCATCGAGGCGGGGCGGCTTTTCATCGCCCAGCCGCCGCTCTTCAAGGTGAAGAAGGGCAAAGCGGAGCGGTACCTGATGAGCGACCGCGAGATGGAAGAGTTCCTGCTCGCCCAGTGGGTGGAGAAGGCGACCGTCAAGATCCCGGGCAAGTCCAATCCGCTCAAGGAAGACGCGCTCCTCGAGGCGCTCAAGCGGGCTCTCGAATTCCGCGCGCTCTTCAGCAAGTTCGCGCGCCGCGGCGTGCCCCCGGCCATCCTCGATGGTCTCCTGCGGAAGAAGTTCAAGGGCACGAAGCGCGGAGTGGGGGACGCCGAGATCACCGCCGCCATCGCCGAGGTGGCCGGCGAGATCGAAGGCTGGAGCGCGCGGCTGGTGGGTGGAGACAATGGAGACGCGGCCACCGTCCAGATCGCGGGGCCGCACCCGTTCGCCTTCAGCCCGGATCTGCTCAAGTCGCCCGACTACGCTCAGCTCCTGGACGTCCACGGCGAGATCGCCGCGCTCCACAAGGGCCCGTGCACCGTCGTGGATGCCTCCGGGAAGGAGGCCACCACCCGGAGCGTCGACGAGCTGATCCGGGTCGTCATGGACTTCGCCAAGGACGGCCTGACCATGCAGCGCTACAAGGGCCTGGGCGAGATGAACCCCGAGCAGCTCTGGGAGACCACCATGAATCCCGAGAGCCGCACCCTCCTCAAGGTCACCATGGAGGATGCCGTGGGCGCCGACGAGATCTTCACCATCTTGATGGGCGACGCCGTGGAGCCGCGGCGAGAGTTCATCGAGAGGAACGCCCTGGACGTGGTCAACCTCGATATCTAGGAGCTCCCCCCGCTTCCATGTCCCCCGAGCGCCAGACCCCCGTCCCGATCGAAGAGGAGATGCGGAAGTCGTATCTCGACTACGCCATGTCCGTCATCGTCGGACGGGCGCTGCCGGATATCCGCGACGGCCTGAAGCCCGTGCATCGCCGCGTGCTCTACACCATGAACGTGATCGGGGTGGCCTGGAATCGGCCCTACAAGAAGTCCGCGCGCATCGTGGGCGACTGCATGGGCAAGTACCATCCGCACGGCGATGCCCCCATCTACGAGGCGCTCGTGCGCATGGTGCAGGAGTTCTCGCTCCGCTATCCGCTCGTGGACGGGCAGGGGAATTTCGGCTCGATCGACGGCGACCCCGCGGCGGCCATGCGATACACGGAAGCGCGCCTGGCCAAGATCGCCCACGAGATGCTGGCGGACATCGACAAGGACACCGTCGACTTCGTTCCGAATTATGACGAGAACGAGCAGGAGCCGGTCGTCCTGCCCACGCGGATCCCGAACCTCCTCGTCAACGGTTCATCGGGGATCGCCGTCGGCATGGCCACCAACATCCCGCCCCACAACCTCACGGAGGTGGTGGACGGGCTCATCATGCTGATCGAGAATCCGGACGCCACCGTGGACGATCTGATAAAGGTGATTCCCGGCCCGGACTTCCCGACGCGAGGCTTCATCTACGGCCGGACGGGTATCCGCGAAGCCTATACGACGGGGCGGGGCATCATCACGCTACGGGCCAAGGTTCACAAGGAGAGCCTTCGGGGTGGCCGCGAGGCGATCATCGTCACGGAGCTGCCGTACCAGGTCAACAAGGCGACGCTGATCGAGAAGATCGGCGAGCTGATCCGCGACAAGAAGATCGAGGGGATCTCGGAGCGGCGCGACGAGTCGAGCCGCGAGGGCATCCGGATCGTGCTGGAGCTCGGCCGCGGAGAGATCCCGGAGATCATCATCAACCAGCTTTACAAGCACACCCAGATGCAGACCACTTTCGGCATCATCATGCTCGCGCTGGTCGGACGGCGGCCGCAAGTCGTCACGCTCAAGCAGATGCTCACCGAGTTCATCGGCTTCCGACGCGAAGTGGTCACGCGCCGCACCCAGTACGACCTCGCGCGGGCCGAGGAGAAGGCGCACATCCTCGAGGGCCTGCGCAAGGCAGTCGATCAGCTCGATCTCGTGATCCGGCTCATCCGCCAGGCCGAGGATCCCGCCGCCGCCAAGGAAGCCTTGATTCGCCGCCTCGGGCTCTCGGAGATCCAGGCCCGGCACATCCTCGACATGCGGCTGCAGCGGCTGACCCAGCTGGAGCGACACAAGATCGTCGAAGAGCACGAGCAGACCCTGGCCTTGATCACCGACCTCAAAGACATCCTGGCCTCCGAGCAGCGGCTGATGGGCATCATCAAGGACGAGCTCATCGCGCTCAAGAACGAATTCGGGGACGAACGGCGTACGGAGATTGTTGGCGAAACGCAGGATCTCACCATCGAAGACCTGATGGCGGACGACGATATGGTGGTGACGATCACGCGCTCCGGCTACATCAAGCGGACGCACGTGGAGGCCTACCGCAGCCAGAAGCGCGGCGGCAAGGGCGTCACGGGGATGGAGACCAAGGAGGAGGACATCGTCGAGGACCTCTTCGTCGCCTCGACCCATTCTTTCCTCCTCTTCTTCACCAACAAGGGTAAGGTCCACTGGCTCAAGGTGCACGAGATCCCCGAGGGCGGACGCCAGGCCAAGGGCAAGGCCATGGTCAACGTGCTCTCGCTGGCCGACGGTGAGATGGTCGCCACCTGCGTGCCCGTGCGGGACTTCGAGTCGGGCGGCTATGTTCTCTTGTCCACCAAGCGGGGCACGGTCAAGAAGACGGAGCTGTCAGCCTTCTCGCACCCGCGGGCGGGCGGGATCCTCGCCATCTCGCTCGATGACGGCGACGAGGTCATGGCCGCTCGCCGCACGGACGGCCAGCGCGAGGTGCTGCTCTCGACCAAGCAAGGCATGATCATCCGCTTCCCCGAGGAAGACGTGCGGCCCATGGGTCGCACGGCCGGCGGCGTCCGCGGCATCGAGGTGGACGAGGGCGATCAGGTCATCGCCGCCGAGGTGGTTCAGGAGGGGGTCAGCGTCTTCACGATCACCGAGCGCGGCTATGGCAAGCGCACGCCGCTCGAAGAGTACCGCCTCCAGGGCCGCGCGGGCAAGGGCATCATCGACATCAAGACCGAGGGACGGAACGGCTCCGTGGTCGGGATGCTCCAGATCCGCGAGACCGACGATATCCTCGTGGTCACGACCAAGGGCAAGATGATCCGTATCCACGGGGGCGACATCACGAGCCAGGGGCGTAATACCATGGGGGTGCGGGTGATCGACCTGGACGCCGACGATCGGGTGGGCAGCCTCGCCCGGGTCGAGGCCGAGGCCGAGCCGGCAGGAGCGCCCTCGTCATAGCGTGACCCCGGTGGGGGACATGAGGCCGCCTGCGGGCGGCCTCTTTTGTTTCTGACATGCCTCTTGAGTGAAGAAGCGACGTTCTCCTCTGATCCCTCTCCCCCCTTGGGGGAGAGGGCAGGGTGAGGGGGAAGGAAGGAAACGCGCGGTGCTTGACATCAGGCTGATCCGTGAGCGACCGGAGGAGATCGAGCGCGCCCTCGCGCAGAAGGGCGGCGCCGAGCTCATCAAGGAGATCGCTGCGCGTGACGCCGAGCGCCGGCGCCTGATCCGGGAGAGCGAGGAGCTCAAGGCCCTCCGCAACAAGGCCTCGGAGGCGATCGGGCAGGCGAAGCGGCGCGGCGAGGACGCGGGCGCCGAGCAGACCCGGATGCGCGAGGTCAGCGATCGCATCAAGACCCTCGACGCCGAGCTGAAGGCTGTGGACGTGGCGATCGAAGAGCTCCTCGTGCAGGTGCCGAACCTGCCCCATCCGTCCGTCCCGCCCGGGACCACGGATGCCGACAATGTCGAGGTCCGGCGGTGGGGCACGCCTCGAACCTTCCCGTTCGAGGCCAAGCCGCACGAGGAAGTGGGCGAGGCGCTGGGCCTGCTCGATATCGAGCGCGCGACCAAGATCGCCAAGTCGCGCTTCGCCGTCCTCTGGGGGCCCCTGGCGCGCCTCGAGCGGGCCCTGGCCCAGTTCATGCTCGACCTGCATACGCGTGAGCACGGGTACACCGAGCTCTGGCTGCCGCACCTGGTGAGCGGGGAGACCATGCTGCGGACCGGCCAGCTCCCGAAGTTCGAAGAGGGGCTCTTCAAGACGCTGGAGGCGGACGAGAACCGCACGCTCTACCTCATTCCCACCGCCGAAGTGTCGCTGACGGCGCTCCACGGCGGGGAGGTCCTGGACGAGCGGACACTGCCCCGGCGCTATACGGCCTTCACGCCGTGCTACCGGCGCGAGGCGGGGACGTATGGGAAGGACATGAAGGGGATCTACCGCCAGCACCAGTTCGACAAGGTCGAGATGGTGAAGATCACGACGGCGGGTCAGGCCTACGAAGAGCTGGAGGCGATGGTGGCGAATGCCGAGGAGGTCTTGCGGCGGCTCGAGCTGCCGTACCGGGTGGTCGAGCGGTGCGTGGGCGATCTGGGCTTCAGCACCGCCAAGGGTTACGACATCGAAGTGTGGCGCCCCGCCATCGGGAGATACACCGAGATCTCCTCGTGTTCGACCTATGCGGATTTCGGCGGCCGCCGGGCGGACATTCGCTATCGCCCGGAGAGCGGGGGGCGCCCGGAGTTCGCCCATACGCTGAATGGCTCGGGCCTGGCCGTCGGACGGACGGTGATCGCGGTGCTCGAGAACTATCAAGAGGCCGACGGCACCGTGACCGTCCCGCCGGCCCTGCAACCATATATGGACGGGCTCGAGCTGATCGGGCCTGCCCGCTGAATTGCGCGGAGGGGTGGCCGAGTCTGGTTGAAGGCGCCGGTCTTGAAAACCGGAACCTCGCAAGGGGTCGGGGGTTCGAATCCCTCCCCCTCCGCCAAATTCCCTTAGGCCGTGCGCGTCGCCTCCTCGAGCGAGGCGGCACGGTCGGCATGCGGCCGTACGACAAGCCGTCTCTTGTGGAAGGCCTCGAGGGTTGGACGATGGCCGATGCTGATCACGGTCGTCCGCGCGAGCCGCTCACGCAGGAGCGCGTAGAGCCGCGCCTCCGTCCTCTCATCCACCGCCGAAGTCGCCTCGTCGAGAAAGAGCCAGTCCGGCTTCTGGACGAGGGCGCGGGCGAAGGCGATGCGCTGCTGTTCCCCCGGCGATAGCTGGAGCGCCCAGTTTCCGTTCTCGTCGAGACGCTCGCCCATCTTCGCCAAGCCCACGGCCTCGAGAGCTTCTCGCAGGGTGGTATCGAGGATCCCGTCGGCCGGCACAGGATAGCTCACGACATCGCGCAGCGTCCCGATGGGCAAGTAAGGCTTCTGGGGCAGGAAGAGAACGCGCGCATCGGCAGGCACGGTGATCCGCCCGCGGCCGAAAGGCCAGATGCCGGCGATGGCCCGGAAGAGCGTGCTCTTGCCCGAGCCCGTGGGTCCCGTGACCAGGACATTCTCGCCGCTCGAGATGTTTTCCTGCGCGCCCTGCAGGAGGGGCTGCCCGCCGGGAAGATGCAGGTCCACGCCTTCGAGCGAGAGGCTGCCGCCACTCTCCGCGCGATGGATGCCCTCCACGGCCGGGTTCGGTCGCACTCGGATCATGGCCGCCTCGAATCCAATGAGCCGGCTCACCACGGCCCGCCACTCGGCGACCTGCGGATAGAGCTGGGGGTCTACCACCACGCTCAGCGCCTCCTGGACTTTGCCGAAGGCCTGGGCCGTCTGGACGAGGCCGCCGAGGGCGATCTCGCCGCGAAAGAAGCGAGGCCCCGCGACCACGAAGGGAAAGATGATGGCGATCTGAGCGAATCCCACCGTGAATCCCGTCAGCCGCTTCTGCAGGCCCATGATGCTCCACCAGTTCGTCACGACATGGGCGAAGCGCTGGCGGAAATTCTGGAGCTCGTCGGGCTCGCCCCGGTAGAGGGCCACCCCCTCGGTGTTCTCGCGGAAGCGCACGAGGGCGAAGCGGAAGTCGGCTTCGTAGCGCTGCTGCTCGAAGTCGAGCCGGACGAGGCGGCGGCCGACCTTTTCCGTGAGCCAGGTGCCCACGATGGCGTACAAGAGCGCGGTCCAGACCATGTAGCCCGGCACCGTCCAGCCGAGCCACGGCAGGGTCATGGGGCCCGAGAGGAACCAGAGGATGCCCACGAAGGAGACCAGGGTGGTGGCGGCTCTGAGGAATTGCAGCCCCAGGGTGAGCGTCCGTGTGACGAAGAGCCGCACGTCTTCCGCGATGCGCTGGTCCGGATTGTCGGTCTCGCCGGCCAGGAGCTGCATGCGGTAGTACGCGCGATCGGCGAGCCAGGCGTTCAGATAGCGATCGGTGAGCCAGCGGCGCCACCGGATCTGCAGCATCTGGTTCAGGTAGAGCTGGTAGACGGCCACCACGATGTAGGCGGCGGCCAGCCAGGTGAAACGGAACAGCTGCTGGAGGAAGACGTCGTAGTTCTTGTCCTGGAGGGAGTTGTAGAAAACATTGCTCCAGCGGTTGATGAGCACGTCGATGTAGACAAGCCCGAGATTCATGGCCACCACGACGCCGAGGAGCCCCCAGGCCGCCCATCGATCCTCCGAGGACCAGTAGGGCTTGGCCAGGCTCCACATGTCGCGAAGGAATTGGCGAAGGTTCGTCATCGGCCGGCTCTCGGCAGTTTGTGGGTTCATGCGCCCAGTATGGCCGACCATCCAGCTTCTGGGTAGTCGCTGCGATGGGAATGCCTTATACTCGGTAGGCTTGACTGTTTGGAGAGGTGGCCGAGTCGGCCGAAGGCAGCCGCCTGCTAAGCGGTTACAGGGGCAAAACCTCTGTCCCGGGTTCGAATCCCGGCCTCTCCGCCAGAATGCGCCCTTAGCTCAGTTGGATAGAGCGTCGGACTACGAATCCGAAGGCCAGAGGTTCGACTCCTCTAGGGCGCACCATTTTTTCAGTGGGTTGCGGAGAGTGAGGGCGGATGCGAGGCCCTCACTCTCCGCGTTCTGTCACGAGTTCGTGCTCGGCACCGTGCCCACGCGAGAAAACATGGCTCGACCAGCACGCTCTTCACCGCGGACCTCGACCTCCGAACGGACCGGCGTGGACGCGACGTCTGCCCTCATGAGGCACGGCTGATCGATGCGCGCCGTGCTCTGTCGCGCGTGGGGAGCGGTCGAGGGTCTCCAGCTCGGCGACGCGCCGCCGCCCATTCCTGCCGACGGTGAGGTGGTCATCGCGGTCAGGGCGGCGGGGATCAACTACGCCGATGCCATCATGGTGGCCGGGCGTTACCAGACGAAGCCGCCGCTGCCGTTCAGCCCCGGCCTCGAGGCGGCGGGGATTGTCGCCGCCTGCGGAGACCGAGTGACACGCTTCAGGCCGGGCGACCGCGTGATGGCGATCCTGGCCCACGGCGGCCTCGCCGAGCTCGCGGCCGCTCCCGAGGCGGAAACCTTCGCCATTCCCGACCGCATGAGCTTCGAGGAGGCCGGCGCCTTTCCTGTCGCATACATCTCGAGCCACGTCGCCCTCCGCTGGCAGGCCCGGCTCGAGCTGGGCGAGACGCTCCTGGTGCTGGGAGCGGCGGGAGGCGTGGGGCTCACCGCCGTCGAGATCGGCAAGGCCATGGGCGCGCGCGTGATTGCCGCGGCCAGCACGGCCGAGAAGCTCGCGGTGGCCCAAGAGCGCGGGGCGGATGACGGCGTCAATTATGTTGAGGAAAAGCTCACGGACCGCGTGATGGCGCTGACGGACGGCAAGGGCGCCGACGTGTGCTTCGATCCCGTCGGCGGAGATCTCTTCGACTCCGCCCTATCGTCGCTCGGGTGGGGCGGCCGCATCCTCCTCATTGGCTTCGTGGCCGGCGTGCCGCAGATCCCCGCGAACCGGCTCCTCGTGAAGCATCGCGCCGCGCTCGGATCCTCGTTGCGGTACTTCCGCTGGCACGCGCCGGACAAGCTCCGCCGGTCCGTCGAGGAGCTCGTGCAGTGGTACGGCGAGGGCAAGCTCCGGCCGCTCGTCACGCACCGTCTGCCCCTCGAGCAGAGCGTGGAGGCGATCCGGCTGCTCACGGACCGCAAGGCCCACGGCAAGGTCGTGGTGGTGGTGGAGCCGCGATGATGGAGATCCGCGTGGAGCAGCACGGGCGGCACATCGTGATGGTGACCATCGACAACCAGCGGCGCCTCAACGCTATGACCAGGCCGATGATGGCGGAGCTTGGGCGGGTGTGGGACGAGCTCGGGCGGGGCGACTGCCGCTGCATCGTGCTGACGGGAGCGGGCGACCGCGCCTTCTGCGCCGGGGCCGACGTCAGCGGCGATCTCTCGGCCAGCGCGGAGACCGCGAAGATCGTCAGCCACGCGCTCCTGAAGACCGACGCGTACTCGAAGCCGATCGTGGCCGCGGTCAACGGCGACTGCGTGGGCGGCGGGCTGGAGCTCCTCCTCTCCACGGATATCCGGGCCGCCGCGCCCCACGCGCGGTTCGGCCTTCCCGAGGTGCGCTGGTCGATCTATCCGTTCGGCGGCGCCACCGTCAAGCTGATCCAGCAGATCGGGCACGTCCACGCGATGGATCTCCTGCTCACCGGTCGGCTCGTGGATGCGGGCGAGGCGGTGCGCCTGGGGCTCGTCAACCGCGTCGTGCCTGCCCCCGACCTCACGGCGTGGGCGCTCGAGACCGCGGAGGCCATCGCGGCCAACAGCCCATCCGCGGTGCAGGCGGTGAAGCAGCAGATCAGCGCGACGATCGCCGATCACGCGCGCTCACGCGAGGCCCTCGACCAGGAGCTCGGCGACCAGGTGCGGGCCAGCGCGGAGTTCACCGAGGGTGTCGCCGCGTTTCGGGAGAAGCGCCCGCCCCGCTACGAGTGACCGGCGGCCCGTCTGGCGCCACGACTGGTGCACCGGGACGGTGGCGAGTGCTAGCATACGCGCATCATGACCCCGGGGACCCCGCCGTCAGCGCCCGATGTGCGCATGGAGCGCGATGCGCGCGTCCTCACGCTAACCTTCGATCGTCCGGGCGACCAGAACCGGCTCACCCGCGAGGTTCTCCTGACGATGCAGGGTATCGCCGACGATCTCCGCGATGACGACGAGATCCAGGCCGTGGTCGTGACGGGAAGCGGTTCAGAGTTCTTCTCGATGGGCATCCTGAACCCGGCCGTGCGGGCCAGCTACACGAAGGAGCAGATCCTCGACCTCGTCCGTATCGCCAACCGGCTCTACGATGCCATCGAAGCGCTTCCCCAGGTCGTCATCGCGGCATTCAACGGCGCCGCGCGAGCGGGCGCGGCGGAGCTGGCCCTGGCGTGCGACATACGGCTGGCCGCCGCCCACGCGACGTTCAGGCTGCCGGAGGCGCTGTGGGGGGGCTTCCCCGGAGCGGGCGGGCCGGTGCGGCTCCCCGAGATCGTCGGCCGAGCGCGCGCCCTCGAGCTCATCTGCACCGGCCGCGAGATCGACGCGGGGGAGATGGAGCGCCTCGGGCTCGTCCTCGCCGTGTACCCCGCCGATCGCGTGCGGGCGGAGGCCCAGGCC
>DASYTI010000242.1 GCA_036002485.1 Candidatus Methylomirabilota bacterium
AAACCGAATGATCAATGCGGTGGGGGGGTCTGGGGGAGGAGCGACGCCGCTCCCCCCCAGAACCTGTGAATGCACTATGAGACAAGCCGCGTGAGAAACCGAATGATCAATGCGGTGGGGGGGTCTGGGGGAGGAGCGACGCCGCTCCCCCCCAGAACCAATTAAATGCTCTCCGCGTTGACGCGTCACTGGGAGCTGAAGCTTTTGGCGCTCGTCTTCTCGACGGCACTCTGGTTCTTCGTGATGACATCGGAAAAGACCAATGCCGTCCTGCCTCTGTCCATCGAGCTTCACTCGTTGCCCGCGGGCCTCGTGGTCACCGGGGAGCAGCCCGAGACGGTGGAAGTGCAGGTCCACGGTCTCCGCTCCGCTCTCGCGCGTGTCTCGCCTGAATCGATGCGCGTGCGCGTCAGCCTGGCCGGGTCCCGGCCCGGCGAGATGATGCTGCGGCTCGGCCCTGAGCAAATCATCGTGCCCGCGGGCGTGACCGTGCTGCGCGTGAACCCCGATATCGTGCGCATAGAGCTGGCCCGGGAGCGCTGATGGCCCGTCTCTTCGGCACCGACGGGATCCGGGGCGTGGCCAATGCGGAGCCGCTGACCACGGAGCTGGCCTTTCGTCTCGGGCGCCAGCTCGTGGCCACCCTCCTCGAGCACCATGGTCTCAGCAAGGGGCGGCTCGTGGTGGGCCGGGACACCCGGCTGTCCGGCCCCATGCTCGAGGGCGCTCTTGTCTCGGGAGCGCTCTCCGCGGGGGCCGACGTCTTCGCGGTGGGCGTGCTGCCCACTCCCGCCATCGCCTATCTCACGCGCGCTCTCGACGCCCAGGGGGGGGTGGTGCTGTCGGCCTCGCACAATTCCTTCGAGGACAACGGAATCAAGATCTTCTCCTCGGAAGGCTCCAAGTTCCCCGAGAGCTGGGAAAGCGAGATCGAGGCCCGCCTGAATGGCCGGGACGTGGCGCCCAAGCCGACGGGCAAGTACCTGGGCCGCCTCGTGCGCTACGACCGGGCGGAGGCCGACTACATCGCGCACGCGCGGCAGACCTTCCCCTTCGACCTGGCGGGACTGACGGTGACGCTCGACTGCGCTCACGGCGCCACGTATCGCGTGGCGCCCAAGCTCTTTCGGGCCCTGGGCGCCAAGGTCGTCGTGCAAGGGGCGCGCCCCAATGGTCTCAACATCAACCAGAAGTCGGGCGCCCTGCATGCCGAGCGTCTGACCGCGCGGGTCCGCGCGGCCCGCGCCGACATCGGGCTGGCCTTCGATGGCGATGGCGACCGGCTCATCGCCCTGGATGAGACGGGCGAGGTCCGCGACGGAGACTATCTTCTCGCCATCTGCGGGCGCCACCTGGCCTCGCTTCGCCGGCTCAAGACCGGCGTCGTGGTGACCACGGTCATGGCCAACCTGGGTCTCGACAAGGCGCTCGGGCAGGCGGGGATACGCACCATCAAGACCCAGGTCGGCGACCGCTATGTGCTCGAGGAGATGATCAAGACGGGCGCCAACCTCGGGGGCGAGCAGTCCGGGCATCTGCTCTTTCTCGATCACACGACAACGGGAGACGGCATCGTCTCCGCCCTGCAGCTCCTGTCCGTGCTTCGCGAGACCGGCCAGCCGCTGTCCGCGCTGTCGAAGTGTCTGACCAAGTTCCCGCAGGTGCTGATCAACGTGAGGGTTCGCGAGAAGCCGCCGCTGGAGTCCATTCCCGGGCTGACGGTCCTGCAGGCGTCTTTCGAGCGCGAGATGGCCTCCGGCGGTCGGATACTTCTGCGCTATTCCGGCACGGAGAATCTCGCCCGCGTCATGGTCGAGTACGAGGACGGAGACAGGGTCCGGACCATCGCCGCCGATCTCTCCCAGCTCATCAAGGGAGCCATCGGGGCGTGACGGTCATGGGCGTGGGGGTCGACCTGGCGCAGATCACGCGCATGCGTCGCGCGGTCGAGCGTTGGGACGAGCGTTTCCTGCGCCGCGTCTTCACCGAGGGCGAGCTCGCCTATTGCCGCCGCCGCCGCGATCCCATCCCCCACCTGGCCGCGCGCTTCGCGGCCAAGGAGGCGACGCTCAAGGCGCTCGGCACGGGTCTCCGCATGGGCGTCAACTGGCGCGAGCTCGAAGTCCGGCGCGAGCGCGGACAGGCGCCCGTCATGGTGCTGTCGGGCCGCTCCCAGGCCCTCGCGCGCGCCAAGGGCGCCTCGCGGGTCCTGCTCTCGCTCTCGCATGATGGTGACTACGCCTTGGCGCAGGCGCTCCTCGTCGGAGATCCGCCGGATGCCGGGGCGGCTTCTACCTAGCTTCGCGATCGGCCTCGCCATGCTGCTGTCCGGCTGCGCGGGGCTTCTGGGAGGCAAGCAGCCCGTGTCCATCGCCGAGAGCACGCGCCCGACCTTGCCGGGGCAGGGGACCTTCATCGTCCAGAAGGGCCGGCCCGGCTTCGTCATCGGGGCCCCGCACGGGACCACGGACAGCTTCACGGACATGATCGGCGCGGACCTGGCCAGGCTGACGGGCTTCAGCGCCGTCATCGCGCGAGGCTTCGGCAAGCTCGACGCCGAGGGCCGCCGCTACAATGTCAACCGGCCCACGGAGGGCGTGGCGGGGATGCCGCCGAGCAGTGAGAGGGAGAGTGCCGAGGCGCGTCGCGTCTTCGAGGGCTATGACCGATCCGTGATCGAGGCCGCGCAGGGACCGCTGCGCTACTATGTCGAGGTCCACGGCAACGCGCACAAGGAGACGGCCGGGCGCGTGGAGATCGCCACGGTGGGGATCAGCACGGATGAGGCCTGGCGGCTCAAGGCCCTGCTCGAGCTCGTGCGCGACGCGCACCTGCGATCCCAGCCCGATGCCCCGCGCCTGGACATCCTCGTGGGGCCGGTGGATGCCCTCCGCTACACGGCCTCCCAGGCCAGGGCGGGCGGCCTTCTCGCGCGCTCGGAGAAGGCCATGCACATCGAGCTGCCGCGGGTCGCGCGCACCACCTACCGCGGGACCTACACGGCCATGCTCGCCGACTTCCTCACGCAGTCCGCCGATCTGCTCGCCTCCTCGAAAGGGAGGTAGGGTGCAGCCGGTCTTCACGGCGGCCGAGATGCGGGCCCTGGACGCCCGCGCCATCGAGAAGCTCGGCATCCCGGGGCCGCAGCTCATGGAAAACGCGGGCCGCGGCGGCACCGCCGTGATCATCCGCGAGTGGGCGCCCATCCGCGGCAAGCGGGTGACCATCCTGTGCGGCAAGGGCAACAATGGCGGCGACGGCTTCGTCGTCGCGCGTCACCTGAAGGGGAAAGGCGCCCGGGCGCGTGTCCTGCTCCTGGGCCGGCGCGCCGAAGTCAAGGGCGATGCCGCCAAGGCCCTGCGCCGATGGCGCGGGCGCGTCGAGGAGATCAAGGACGACGAGGGCCTCGCCACCGTGCGGAGGGCTCTCACCGAGGCGGACATCGTGGTCGACGCGCTCCTGGGCACCGGTCTCAGCGGGGCCGTGCACGGGCTGCTCGCCCATACCATCGAGCTCGTCAACGATGTATGCGGGCGCGGCGCCATCCCCGTCATCGCGCTCGACCTGCCCTCGGGACTCGCGTCCGATGGCGGCCTGCTCCTCGGGCCCGCGATCCGCGCGGACCTTACCCTGACCTTTGCCGGCCTCAAGCGGGCGTTGCTTCTCTACCCGGCCGCCGAATACGCGGGGCGCGTCGTGGTGGTGCCGATCGGAATCGCTGAGGCGGAGGTCGGGCGCGGGATCACGACCTTTCTCCTGGAGGAGTCCGATGTGCGCGGTCTGTTCCCGCGCCGGCGTCCAGATGCCCACAAGGGTACGTACGGCCACCTTCTGGTGGTGGCGGGCTCTCTCGGCAAGAGCGGGGCGGCTGCCCTGGCGGGCACCGCGGCCCTCCGGAGCGGGGTCGGGCTCTGCACGGTGGCGACCGCGTCCTCGCAACAGCCGAC
Organism: Candidatus Methylomirabilota bacterium; assembly: GCA_036002485.1. Lineage (NCBI taxonomy): Bacteria > Methylomirabilota (SeqCode) > Candidatus Methylomirabilota bacterium. The sequence goes on from DASYTI010000242.1 coordinate 3,948, forward strand.
CATCGCGGGCTTCGCCATGGAGCTCATGACGGAGGCGCTGCCCGAGACGGCGGGCCGGGCCATCGCCTTCAAGGCCAAGGACCACCTCGACGAGCTGGCGGCTCAACGCGACGCGCTGGCGGTGGGGCCGGGGCTCTCCCTCGACGCCGAGAGCCAGGCCCTCGCTCGCGCGCTCGTGTCCGAGGTGCCGCGGCCCATGGTCATCGACGCGGATGCCCTGTCCGCCCTGGCCGGCCACCTCGATCTGCTCGAGGAGGCCTCGTCGCCGCGCGTGCTCACGCCGCATCCGGGGGAGATGGCGCGGCTACTCGGCATGACGGTGGCCCAGGTCCAGGCCGACCGCATCGAGATCGTGCGGGAGTGCTGTGTCCGCTATCGCGTGCATCTGGTCTTGAAGGGGGCCCGCAGCGTCCTCGGATGCCCGGATGGACGCGTCTTCATCAATCCCACGGGCAATCCGGGCATGGCCACGGGCGGCAGCGGCGATGTGCTGACGGGGATGATCGGCGCCTTCCTCGCGAGACGCTTCGATCCGCTCGCCGCGCTCCAGGCGGGCTGCTACCTCCACGGTCTCGCGGGAGATCTGGCCGCGGCCGACCGCGGCGAGGAGGGGCTCATGGCCAGCGACATCATCCAGGCCATCCCGGCCGCGCTCACGCCGGGCCTCCGATGATCGAGCTGAGACGCTGCCCGCTGTTCGAGTTGAGCGGTGAAGCCGCGAGACGAGAGCTGAGTTGATCCCGCAGGCCTGCAGTTCGACCTGAAGGGCGAAGCTCTGAAGGGCGAGCTGGGTGGATCAGCGGCGAGGCGAGGGCTGAATAGTTGATCGTGGTCTGCCGGAACCCGGAGGAGACGCAGGCGCTCGGCGAGCGGCTGGGCCGGCGCCTCGGCGAAGGCTCGGTGGTGGCCTGCACGGGGGAGCTGGGAGCGGGCAAGACCTGTTTTCTCCAGGGCCTCGCCCGAGGGCTCGGGGTCACCGCTGATGTCACGAGCCCGACCTTCGTGCTCGTGAACCAGTATCGGGGTCGGCTGCCCGTGTATCACATCGACGCGTACCGCACGGAGAGCCTGACCGAGCTCGTGGACGTGGGTCTCGAGGAGATGGTCCATGGCTCCGGGGTGACCATCATCGAGTGGGCCGACAAGATCCTGCCCCTCCTGCCTTCCACCGCCATCACGGTCGCCATCAGCGGCCTCGGCGACGAGCCCCGCCAGATCGAGCTCACCGGGGCCGAGGAGATTCTGAACCGGCGAGGGCTGAGATAACCGTCTGAGACTGGGGACATTGACGCCTTCGCGAGCCGCGTGTTACTTCGGCCGCATGGGCAGGAGCACTCGCGGCACCGAATGGGCCACCGAAGAGCGTCCGCGTGAGCGCCTCTACCACAAGGGCGCGGCGGCGCTCTCCGATGCCGAGCTGCTCGCGATCCAGCTGGGGACCGGCGTGCCCGGACTCTCCGTGCTCGACGTCGCCCACGAGCTGCTGACGCAGTTCGGCTCGCTTCAGGAGCTGGCGGGGCGCGAGGTGGCCGAGGTGGCGGCCGTGCGCGGCGTGGGGCGCGCCAAGGCGGTGCGGCTGGCCTCCGCCTTCGAGATCACGCGGCGGCTCCGGTCACGGAATGGCGCGAGCCGACCGGCCCTCTCGAGCCCCGAGCAGGTGTTCGGGCGCTATGGGCCGCTCATGGAAGACCTCAAGAAAGAGGTCTTTCGGGTGGCCCTGCTGGACGCCCAGAACGGGCTCCTCAAGGACGTGGTGATCTCCGAGGGTACCCTGTCGGCCAGCCTCGTCCATCCCCGCGAGGTCTTCAAGCCCGCCATCGTGGAGTCGGCCGCCTCCATCATCCTGCTGCACAATCATCCGAGCGGCGACCCCACCCCGAGCCGCGAGGACGTGCGGCTGACCCGCCAGCTCGTCGAATGCTCGAAGCTCCTGGACCTGCCCATTCACGATCACGTCATCATCGGAAGGGAGCGCTTCATCAGCATGGCCCAACGAGGCAGTCTCTAGGGGAGACGAAAGCACCCCGGCGGCTCAAAAAGGTCCAGATGCGAGGCGGCGTCCGAAGGTCGCGCGCGAGGCGTAGTTCTTATTCGGCCCTCGCCTCGTGGCTGCGCCTCTCAGCTCGAACTGCCACGTACGTTGAGCGTGCGGGTCAACTCAGCTCTCGTCTCGCGACGGCCAGAGGCCGCCGCTCAACTCGAAGGGCGGGGCGCCAACGAAGCAGCTGGGCCTTTTTCAGCCGCCGGGCTAGCCTTTGGCGAGCTTCTCCACTTCCTTCTTCGACATGCCCTGGATACGCGCCAGGATGGACTTCACCTTTCGTTCCGAGGTGTGATCCGCGAGGATCAGCTTCTTCGACTTCGTGCCGTTGACGATGTAGGCGACCCAGTCGTCCAGGCTCGGCGTCCCCCGCCATGCCACGGTGAGCCCATTGAGCCGCATCCGCTTCCTGCCCTCTACCTTCGCCAGGGGCTTCCGGCTTGCCTCCATGCTCACCGTCCCTTCAGCATCTCACGTTCGTGTTTCACTCTCGTGACGCGCGCAGCAGGGGCCCACAGTATGAAGCGACGCAAACCATGTCAAGGCTTCGTTTGGCCGCGCTGGATGCGGGTTTGCGCGCTGTCCGCGCCGCGCACACGCGTGATTGCTGCCTCTTATTCGGCCGCTCGCAACGGTGGACGGCCGGAGCGTCATATTTTCGATACGTGCCCGCAGAGCCGCATCAGGCCGTGCGATTTCTCGTTCTGTGGATGCCGGTGGATAAGTGGATAAGCTGTGGGTTACCGATGGGCCTTGACAATGGCGTCGAGCATTCGCCGCGCGAGGAGCGGGCCCCGCGTGATGAATCCGGTGAAGTACGCGCACGCCGTCGCGCCCGCACCGAGCGCCTGCAGGGCCTTGTCGGGGGTGTCGATGCCGCCGGTGGCGATGAGATCGATGCGCGCGCCGAATCGATCGCGCAAGCGGCGCACATTGTCGAGCATCTGAGGGAAGAGCGCGGGACCGGAAAGGCCACCGACCTTCTGGGAGAGGCGCGGCTCGTCCAGACGGCGCGTGTTGCCGCAGTTGATGATGGTGATCCCGGCCTCGACGGCCGCGGGGATGGTCGTCTCCTCGTTCATCTGCCGGAAGTCGGGCGACACCTTGACGATCATGGGCTTGTCGGTGGCCTTGCGGGCCCCGCGGAACATGGCCGCGAGCTCCTGCGGCCGCTCGGACCACGCATAGACGAGCTTGGTGTTGGGCGACGAGATATTGATCTCGACCAGATCCCCGAGAGGCGCCAGCCCCTCCACCACGGCCACGATGTCCTCCGCCGATTCGCCCGTGGCCGAGACGATGAGAGGCACCCGATGCGGCAAGCGACGGAGGGCGGCGCCATAGGCCTCGAGGCCCGGATTGTGAAAGCCATTGCAGTTGACGAGGCCGGGCCCCTCGGGCGTCTCGATGCGGACGAGATTTGGCGGGGGATGTCCGGGACGTGGCGTGGGCGTGATGCTCTTCGTGGTCACTGCCCCGAAACCAAGCCCCATGGCGCGCCGGAGAATCGTCGTGTCGTAGTACATCGACGACAAGATCAGCGGATTGGGCAGCCGCACGCCGCCCAGGGTCGTGGCGAGGCGCGGGTCGTGGTTGCGGAAGATGGGCAAGCGATCGAGGGGCAGGAGGCGCAGGCCCCACTGGCCCAGGGGCACCGCGACGCGCTCGGGCAGCCGGGAGAGGAGGCCGCCGTAGAGCACACGATAGAAAGAATCGGCGGCGCGCACCATGGCGATTGCGTGCACATGGTATCCTAGCTCGCGATGGAGTTCCACGACGCGACGGGCGCGCTCGTCTCGCTCGCCGCCCCGCCACGGCGCATCGTCTCTCTCATCCCGAGCATCACCGAGATCCTCTTCGCCGTGGGCGCCGGTGACGCGGTGGCCGGCTGCACGGTGTACTGCACCCAGCCCCCCGAGGGCGTCGCGGCCAAGACGCGAATCGGCGGGGAGAAGGACCCGAAGCTCGACGTGATCCGCGAGCTCCACGCCGACCTCGTGGTCGCCAATGTCGAGGAGAACGTGCGCGAGCACGTCGAGACGCTCCGCGGCTGGGGCATCCCCGTCTATGTCACCTATCCGCGCACGGTCGCGGCCGGCATACGCCTGGTGCGAGACCTCGGCGAGGTTGTCGGACAGGGCGAGCGGGCGGCGACCCTCGCGAGCGAGCTCGAGGCCGCGCTGGAGGCGGTGCGGAGGGCGCGCGCGGACACTCCTCGGCGCCGCGTCTTCTACCCGATCTGGCGGCGGCCCTGGATGACCGTCAACCGCGACACGTATGCCCACGACATGCTGGTGGAGTGCGGAGGGATCAACGCCTTCGGCGGGCACGAGCGGCGCTATCCCGAGGTGACGCTCGACGAGGTGGCGCAGGCGGCGCCCGAGGTCATCCTGCTGCCGGACGAGCCCTATCGCTTCCGAAGGGCGCACCTGGCGGATTTCCAGGCGCATCCCGAAATCCCGGCCGTGCGCGAAGGACGCCTTCACCTCATGGACGGCAAGCTCGCGACCTGGTACGGCCCGCGGATCAAGGAGGCGCTGGCCATCCTGCCTCGGCTCATTGGGGGAGAATCTGCCGCCTAACCTGCTATACTGGGCACCTCTTCGTGGAAGAGAGCAGCGGGTAATCGCACCCCGCGGTCCTCACGAGCGGTCGCTCGAAGCTCCCGGAAACAGCGGTTCTCTCGAAGGAGACGGTGCCGTGCGCCGTACCCCGGCCAAGTCGTTTCAGTGCGAGGTGGTGTCCGAGACGGTTTCCATCACGCTCCGCCGGAGCACGGTCATCGGCGGCAGCGGGAAGCTCTTCGTGCAGTGCAGCGAGCTCGACTGTCAGTACGTGGGAACGAACGAGCCGCCCTGCCCCCTCACCCTCGACCTCTTCGCGGCCGAGATCCAGGAGCGGATGGAGCAGCGCCGGGACGAGTAGCCTTTACTCGACAGCGGCGAGGCGAGAAGAGGGGCGCGCATCCCGCGTGGGCGGGATACCGTCGATCAGGGATTCTGCGGAGCGGGTCGGCTGATGATCTCGGTCTCGTCCCCTTCGAGCCCGACGAAGAAGAACGCCGAACCGTCCAGGTCGGCGCGCCAGACAATGGCGTCCACGTCGAGAGAGAGGCCATTGGGTGGGCGGAAGTGGAGCTTGGCCGTCTTGCCGACTTCCAGGGGCTCATCGACCCGGACCTTGGTGCCCATCGGGCTCAAGTTCACCGTCTCGAGCTGGAGCGAGCGGTCCTCCAGCTCCAAGACCACGGGCCATGTCACCTTGGCCCTGGGATAGCGCCTGAGATCTGCCCGTCGGTCGCTCATGGCCATGGCGATTGTCTCATTGGCCCACCGCTCCTGACAAGACCCTTTGCAATTCTCGCCCGCGGCTTCCCCTCATGCCCATTTGATGCGATTCCGGCTCA
>DASYTI010000243.1 GCA_036002485.1 Candidatus Methylomirabilota bacterium
CGCGTCCATGAGGCGCTGGAGCAGGAGATCGAGGCGCCCTTCCCAGTAGCCGCAGACGAGGCCGATGAGGGTGCCCGCGAACGTGCCGATGCCCACGGCGAGCAGCCCCACCCAGAGCGAGATGCGGCTGCCGTAGATGACGCGGCTGAGAACATCGCGACCGATATCGTCGGTGCCGAATGGATGCGCCCAGCTGGGAGGAGCCAGCCGGATCTCCGGCTGGGCCGCGAGGGGATCGTAGGGCGCCAGGACATCGGCGAAGATCGCCGTGAAGACGAGGAGGAGGATGAGGGCGGCCGAGGCCATTCCCAGCGGCTTGCGCTTGACCACGATCCAGAGGGCTCGCCCCCGACGCAGCTCGATGGCGGCCAGCTCATCGTAGGTCCTTCCGGGCGCGGTGGCGATGGCCATGCGCGCTTCAGCTCCTCACTGGTAGCGAATCCGCGGGTCGAGCCACGCGTAGGTCAGGTCGACCAGCAGGTTCAGCGTGACCAGGGTGATGGCCACCAGCATCACGTTGGTCTGCACGATCGGATAGTCGCGGAACAGGATGGCCTCGACGGTCAGGCGGCCCATGCCCGGCAAGGCGAAGATGATCTCCACGACGAAGGTGCCGGCGAGCAGGGTGCCGAACTGGCCTCCCACGAGCGTGATGACGGGGATGAGGGCGTTCTTCAGGGCATGCTTGTAGATGATGATCCGCTCGCCCAAGCCCTTGGCCCAGGCCGTGCGGACGTAGTCCTCGCGCAGCACCTCGAGCAGGGTCGAGCGGGTCATGCGCATGGTGGCCGCCGAGAGGCGGAACCCGAGCACGGCCGCGGGCAGCAGGAATTGCTGGAGATTCTTCCACGGCGAGTCCCAGATGCTGGCATAGCCCAGAGGGGGCATCCAGCGAAACCAGATGGCCGCGAACGTGATGATCAGCGTCCCGAGCCAGAATTCCGGCATCGACAGTCCGGAGATGGCGGCCACTCGCCCGACATAGTCCGAAGCCTTGTCCTGGCGGATGGCCGAGAGCACACCGACGGGAATCGCGATGCACAGTCCCAGGATCATGGCCAGGGCGGCCAGCTCCAGGGTGACGGGGATGGATTTCTTCAGGGCGACCGAGATGGGCTCGTTGGTGAAGATCGAGTAGCCTGGATTGAGGCTCACCATCTGCCAGGCCCAGATCAGGTACTGCTTGTAATAGGGCTGGTCGAGCCCCAGGTCCTTGCGGAGCTTCTCGAGCTCCTTGGGACCGACGTTTCCGGACTCTCCCATGAGGGCGGTGAGCGCATCGCCCGGCATCACCCGCATCAGCCCGAACACGATGAGCGAGGAGAGGAGGAGGACGGGGATCGAGAGCAGAAGCCGGCGGGCTATATATTTGTGCATGGGCGCTCCACGCCGAGCGCGATCAGAGGACGCGCCCCGTGGCCGCTCCTCTGCGCTTCAGGAAGTCGCGTCACGAGACGCCGGACCGGCGTCGGGCGGGGGCCATCGGTTGACATCCTTGCTCTCCTCCCCGGGGGCCTGCGTGTTCAGCGAAGGAAAGAGGTCATGGCTTTGGCAGGCATAATAGTCGGGGCGCTGCCGCAGGTGGGGGGACGATGCCGCAGTGCTCCCGACAAAGTCAAGCGGAATTGCGCGCCGGACGACGAGGCCCGGTTCCTCGAGGCTGTCCGGCGCGCGCTTGCCGTGGGGAGGTCAGGCCCGACGCGCGCTCCGCGAGAGAAGTGCCGCCACCAGCGCGCCCAGGCCCACCAAGGTCAGGCCCGCCGCTTGTGGAATGGCACGAGGTTCTGAGAAGAGCAAATCGTCCAGCATCACCACGTCTATGTTCGAAGTCGGAAGATCATTCGGCCCCGGCGCCGTATTGCCGCTGGTGATGCGCACCCGCGCAATCCGGTCGGTCCCGAAGTCGACTCCGAGAAAGGATAGGCTGGCATCCGGCGTGCTCCCGGGCAGTACGTCAAAGACACCCAGCGAGTTCCCTTGGAGACCGAAGAACTCGAGATGGGAGCTCGTGGCAAGGTCCACGTCGGCGAAGACGGCGCCGAAGGCGGTGACGGTGGCCGGGACCGCTCCGTTCGTGCCGGGAATGAAGAACGTCACGTCCGTGATGTTGCTTCCGATCGGGGTGAACAGGCGTTGGGGGCTGAAGGGGCCGAAGATCGTGCCGTAGGTCGCGTTGCCGAATTGGGTGGCCAAGCCGGAGGGAGGCGCCTGCACGAAGCCCGTGGCCGTCGCAGACCCGAAAAGCGCGCCACGAATATTCTGGAATCCGTTGAATGGGTTGGGGGAGACGGTGGTGGCCGCCCCTCCGCCGTCCCAGTTGATCTCCCGGCGCCCGCTGTTCAGGGGGCCGGGAGCGTTCGCGTTGTTCGGATTGCCGAGGTCGGTCCGAAACGCGTCCACGGTGGCCTGAATGGAGCTGGCCTGGTTAGACCCCCCTACCTGGAACACGACTGGTACCGCGAGGGACGGAGCGCTCCACGCCGTTACGATCAGCACTGTCCATGCGAGGGACCAGCGAAGCTTCGAGAGAGTCATGACGTGCTCCTTTCAGCAGAGCCTCCGGGCCCTATCCACGGGGTGACGGGAAGGGCGGGTCGTCGAGTGTCCGTGGAGCCACTGAGCCCGCCGAGGCGTGCGCGTGATCCCGCGCTGTGGCCCCGATGATATCAGACGACGCAAGCCCCCGGAGTCCCGTTGACAGGGGTCGGAGGACTGCTTCTTAATGGGCGCGCAACCGGCTCGTCACACGCGTGTGAACGGGGCTTCGCTTGCAGTGGCTTGCTTCCCGCCGGCTCGCGGGACGAAAGGAGAGACCGATGGCGACCAAGAAGAGACGGCAGGCGACGACGGCCAAGGCCGCGAAGACGGCGAAGAAGGCTCGGAAGAAGGGGAAGACCGAAACGGTCAAGCGCATCTGCAACCTGGTGCCCTCGAAGGGGACGGAGAAGGATTGGAAATACGAAGACGCGGTGGCCGCGGGCGCCCTGGGGGCAGTGGCGGCCTTACCCCCCTCTGTCGATCTCCGCCAGCCCTGGTGGACGGTCGGCGATCAGGGCCAGACCGGCTCCTGCGTGGGCTGGGCCTCCGCGGACGGCGTCGTGCGCTATCACATGGTCGCCGCGGGCAAGCTCAAGAAATCCCAGCTCCTCTCGCCCCGATATGTCTGGATGGCCTCCAAGGAGACGGACGAGTACACACTGAGGCCGGAGAGCTTCGTCGAGGAAGCCGGCACCTCGCTCAAGGGCGCCATGGACGTGTGCCGCAAGTTCGGAGTGGCCACCCTCGCCATGCTCCCGTTCCGGATCACCACCTTGATGTACACGGGCGGCGAGAATGCCTTCTACGCCGCGGCCGCCCAGCTCCGAGTCGCCTCCTATTTCAATCTGCGCAAGAATCTCAATCAGTGGCAGTCCTGGCTGGCCGCCCACGGGCCCATCCTGGCCGGGCTCAACGTGGACCAGACCTGGGACAACGCGACGAGCACGAAGGGGAATCTGGACACGTACCTGCCCAAGACGGCGCGGGGCGGTCATGCCATCGCCATCGTGGGGTACACGACGACGGGGCGGTTCATCGTCCGCAATAGCTGGGGCTCGGCCTGGGGAGACAACGGCTTCGCCTATGCATCGCCCGCCTATATCACGGGGGCATTCTTCGACGAGTCCTACGGCGTGACGATCTGACGGCCCGCGACCGGGCGGAGGGGGAGCGTTCTTCTCAGAGCCTGATCGTGGAGCAGCTGAGCACGGTCACGGCCACGGCTTCCCCGGGCCGGAATCGGCGGGTGATGGACCCGGCCACGCGCAGGACGAGATCGCCGTCGTCGAGCTGCACCTGGTAGTCCACGGCATCGCCGAGATAGCTCGCGCGAAGCACGGTGGCGCGGAGCACGCTCTCCCCGGGGCTCGACGGCGCGGCCAGCGAGAAGGGGGCGAGGGTGATCTGATGGGGGCGGATGGAGAGCACCACGGGTCCCGGCGTGAGGTTGGCCTCGACCACGCGCAGGCGTAGCTTTCCGCGGACGAACGTGTCCGAGCGCTCGGCGATCCCCTCGATCAGGTTCGTCTTGCCGATGAACTCGGCGACGAAGCGCGTGCGGGGGCGCTCGAAGAGCTCCTCGGCGGTGCCGATCTGCGCAACGCGCCCCTCGTCGAGCACGGCCACCCGGTCCGAGATGACCATGGCCTCGCCCTGGTCATGCGTCACGTAGAGCGTGGTGATCCCGAAGGTCTCGTGGAGTCGCCGGATCTCGAAGCGCATCTCCTCGCGAAGGCTCGCGTCGAGATTGCTGAGGGGCTCGTCGAGCAGGAGAATCTCGGGCTCGACGACGAGGGCCCGCGCCACCGCCACACGCTGCTGCTGGCCGCCCGACAGCTCGCCGGGATAGCGCCCCTCGTAGCCCGCGAGCTGGACCACGCGAAGCATCTCCGTCACCTTGCCGTCGCGCTCGCCGCGCGCCACCCCCCGCCGTCCATCCTTGAGAAAGCGGAGCCCGTATCCCACGTTCTGGGCCACCGTCATGTGCGGCCACAGCGCGTAGCTCTGGAAGATCATGCCCATTCGCCGCCGCTCGGGGGGGATGACCGTGGCCGGGGAGGAAAGACAGCGGTCCCCCACCCAGACCTCGCCCGCGTCCGGCTTGAGAAAGCCGGCCACCACCCGGAGGGTGGTCGTCTTGCCGCATCCCGAGGGCCCGAGCAGGGCCACCAGCTCGCCAGGCTTCACGTCGAGGTCGAGACCATCGACGGCGGCGACATCGCCGTAGCGCTTGTGGAGCCCTCTGATCCGTATCCCGGGCACGACGCGGCTACCCCGCCCCGCCGGACGGCCGCGCGCCCAGCACATCGCGCCCGAGGACCGTCTGCATGAGGACGACGGTGACGAAGGTGACGGCGAGCATGAAGAGACCGAGGACGGCGATGGCCCCGAACTGGCCCTCTTCTTTGAGGTCGAAGATGACCACGGACATGACCTTGGTGTTCGGCGTGAAGAGGAGGATGGAGGCCGACAGCTCACGGATCACCCCGATGAAGATGAAGCACCAGGTCGCGATGATGCCGCTTCGCGCGAGCGGCGCGGTGATCTCCCGGAGCACCCGGAGCCGCCCCGCTCCGAGAATGCGTCCCGCCTCTTCCAGCTCCGGGTGGATGCCGCGGAACGTCGCATCGGACTGCGAGTAGCCGACGGGCATCTCCTTGGTGAGATAGGCCAAGAAGAGGATCCACAGGGTGCCGTAGAGCAGGAAGGGAGGCCGCGTGTAGGCGATGAAGAGCCCGACGGCGAGCACCACGCCGGGGATGACCACGGGTGCCAGGGCGAGGAAGCCCAGGACCTGGTGGCCCACGATGAGCTGGCGGTTGGTGATATAGGCGAGGAGCGCGGCCAGCCCCGCGCCCACGCAGGCCGTGAGGATGCCCAGCTCGAGCGTGTTGACGATGGCCGTCTGCGTCGAGATGGAGAGGAAGGTGAACGACCAGTTCCCCAGCGTGAGATTGTCCCAGGTCAGCGGCTGGGCCCACGCGCGGGAAAAGGCCGCCTTGGCCAGGATTCCGTAGGGCAGGAAGATCGCGCAGGCCATGACGGCGAGGCAGGCGAGGAGGGCGGGCTGACGCCAGAGGCCGAGAGGGATCTGGCGGCGCTGCGCCCCTTTGCCCCCCACCGCGGCATAGCCGCGCCGTCCGAGCAGCCGCTTCTGGAGAAAGAGCAGGAGGGCGGTGGCCAGAAGCAGGGGCACGGAGAACGCCGCGGCCATCTCGACCTTGGGCGGGTACTGAAAGAGCGCCCAGATCTGCGTGGTGATCGTGTGAAAGCCCGCGGGCAGGGCGAGGATGGCGGGAGATCCGAAGAGGGCCAGTGCCTGGAGGACGGACAGGATGAAGCCGCTCAAGATGGCGGGGGCGACCATGGGCAGCGTCACCGTCACGGCGACCCAGAGCCGGTTCGCGCCCAGGATGGACGCGGCCTCCTCGAGATCGGAGGCGATCAGCTCGAGCGTGTTGACGATCATGATGTAGACATAGGGAAAGGTGTAGAGGGCGACCACGAAGATCAGCCCCGGCATGGAAAAGATATTGAGGAGCGGCTCCTCGGCGCCCGTGAGCCCGCGATAGAGCTTGTTGAGGTAGCCGGCATTGGGGCCCGCGAGCATGACCCAGGCGAAGGCGCCCAGGAAAGGCGGCGTCACGAAGGAGGCCAGGGTGAGGCCCCGGATGATGCGCTTGCCCGGGAGGTCTGTGCGCGCGGTGAGCCAGGCCATGGGCGCGCCGAGGGCGAGGGAGAGCAGCCCGGACCAGAAGGCCAGGACGACGGTATTCCACAGGGCCTTCTGGAAGCGGGGATCGGTGAAGACGCGGGCGTAGTGAGCGAGGGTGAAGCCGCGCTCGCCGCTCACGCTCAGATAGCCGAGCCAGGCGAGGGGGAGGAGCATCAGGAGGAGGAGCGCGGCCGCGGCCACGATCCATACCGGCGCGGCGCGGTCCAGCCCTTCGAGCCTCGAGGGCCGGGGCCGGAGGGGGGCCGTGAGCTCGCGCGGCATAAGAGGGCGGATCAGGCCCCGAAGAACTCCACGAAGCGCGTCTTGATCTCCTCGTTGCGCTTCTCCAGCTCCTCGGGATCGACGAGGAGGAGCTTGAGCTCGCTGAGCTTGGGCCGGTCGGCCGGGTACGTGACCTCGGGATGGCCGGTGTAGAGGCCTTCGGTGTCGGCGAGGACCTGCTGGACCTCGCGGCTGAAGATGAAGTCGGTGAAGAGCCGTGCCGCGTTCGGATGCGGCGCGAAGGTAGCGATGGCGGTGGGCGAGATGACGAGGGGCACGCCTTCCTTGGGGAAGACGATCTCCACCGGGTTTCCCTTCTTCTTGATCTGGTAGAACGTGTAGTCGCCCCCGTTCACGGCCACCGTCCGCTCGCCGGAGGCGACCACGCCGGAGGGATCCACCGCCGACTGCACGAGCATGGGCTTGCTCTGAGCGAGCTGCTTGAAGTAGTCCCAGCCGTGGAGGTGCACGAGGGCGAGCACATGGGTGGCGATCACGCCGCTATAGCCCGGATGCGCCGTCACCAGCTTGCCTTTCCACTTCGGATCGAGCAGGTCCTTCCATGTCCGGGGCGCCTCCGCTGCCGACACGGCCTTCGTGTTGTACGCGATGACATTGACGGTGGCGCGCAGGCCGTAATGGTAGCCGTCCTTGTCCTTGAAGCTCGAGGCAAAGCGGTCGACGCCGGCCGGCGTGTATTTCATCAGGAGCTTCTTGTCCTTCAAGAAGACGTAGTGACCGGCGTCGGAGGTATGGATCACGTCGACGTTTTTGATATTGGCCTGCAGCTCCTGCATCACCCGCTGGAGGATGCGCTGCGAGCCCGTGCGCTGCACCTCGACCTTGATCCCCGGATAGGCCGCCTCGAAGAGCTTGGCCACCTTCTCCGCGCTGGTGAGCGCGAGAGAGGTGTACCAGACCACCTTGCCCTCTTTCTTGGCGGCCTCCACCCGCGCGTCTTGGGCCGCGGCAGGAGCGGGAGCGGCGAGGACGGCCAGACAGAGCAGGATGGGCGCCACCGAGCGTTGCCGCAGACGAACCACGCGCATAGCGACTCCTCTAGGCCAGCCTATTCGTGAACAGGGTTCCGTTATCATACAGCCCCCTCACCAACTCAGCCCTCGCCTCGCGGCTTAGCCGTTCAGCTCAAACTGCGACCCTCTCCCCCGCGACGGGGGAGAGGGATGAGAAACACGCGTGTCACGCAGCATTGGTTTCTTTTGATCCCTCTCCCCCATTGGGGGAGAGGGTAGGGTGAGGGGGAAGGCGCGTTCGCGCACGATGCGAGCTAGGCGATGAGAGATTTCATCAGGGTGTCAATGCGCTCCAGCTTCTCGAAGCCGGCCACGGTCTCGATGATACGGGAAGCCCGCTCGTCGGAGAGGGCAAGCGTGGCATTGCCACGGAACTTCGCCTCGATCTCCTCCTGGCTCATGGGCAGGTCGGGGCCGCCGCGTGGGCGATCCTGTCGCTCTTCGAGCACCCGCCCGTCATGGAGGTGGATCGCGACGTGGCCGATGAACTGACGCGGGTAGTCGATGCTCGGATCGACTTCGTACGATACACGTGACGCCACGCCGAGCACCGCTTCGTCTCCCGCCGCCTCGTCCGTGAACTCGGCCAGCCCCGCTCGGCCCTTGACGAGGATGACGCCGATCAAGTAGGGCAGGCTGAACTTCGCCGCATAGCCGTTTGGCGGTCTGTGCTTCGCGGCCAATGGCTCCCAGAGGCGAGGCAGCGGTCCCTCGGCGGTGCGGCAGCGGATGTGGGCGATCTGCTCGGGCCGGATGTGGTGCTGCTGGCGCAACCGGAGCGCGCAGTCCATGTACGGTTGCGCGATGGACCCACAGGGGTAGGGTTTGAAGGTCAGCTCCTCGAGCTCCCAGGCGCGACCGAGGGTGCCGAGCAACTCCTCCAGACGCGCGTCGTCATGTCCACCCGCGAAGGCCTGGTAAAAGCCGTGCGTGCCCTCGAAGACCGTCTCCGGCCCCGTAAAGCCGGACTGCGCGAGCAGCGTGGCCACGACCCCAGCATGGGCGGCCCAGCCCGGATGAAGCCGCTTGGTCCATGAGCCATCCGCCAGGTATTCGATGATTCCGCCCGCCTGGCTTCCGCAGATCCCCAGAGCGGAGACGAGCTGGTCCTCCGTGAGGCCGCGCAGGCGGCCCGCGACGGCGGCCGCCGCGAAGCTTCCCGCGAGAGAGGTCGGATGATAGTGGCGGGCGTGAAAGCGGCCGGGCACGGCCAGCCCCACCCGGCACATCACCTCGACCCCCGCGATGGCCGCCTCGAGAGTGGCGCGGCCGGAGGCTTTCTGCGCCTCGCCCACGGCCAGCGCCGTGGTCACGGCCACCGAGCCCGTGTGGACGATCGCATCCTCGCGCGTGTCGTCGAAGTCGAGGCCGTGGGCGAGGGTGCCATTGGCGAGCACGGCATGGGAAGCGCCCACCCGGGATCCGCCGCCCATGAGCGTGCTCTCGGGTGGCCCGCCCAGACCCTCGGCGGCCCGGAGGACCGCGCGCCCGAACTCCTCGGGAGAAGAGGCCAGGCAGCTGCCGATGATGTCGAGGACGAGCTGCTTTGCCTTGGCGACGACCGGGGCGGGGACATCATCCAAGGCCAGGCCGAGGGTGAAGCGCGCGTAGCGTCGAGCGACGGATGAGTGCGGCACGTGGGTTTGCCTGCCCCGGGGCGGGCGAGCCCTTTCTACTGAAGGCCCGCGAGCCTGTCAACGACAATCGACCCGGCGGATCGGGAGTGCCTCGGCTTGGGCTGGAGAGTTGTTCGGCTCATCTCGAGAATGGCCGGCCGGTCGCGAGTCACTTATGCGCGGCGCGCGCGATGCTCATTTCCTTTTGGTTCTACTCGGATCGTCTTCCGGATTCACAAACTTGACGACAAACGGCGCGACGCCAAAGACCTCAATGACATTTCCAGCGCCGTGACGGCCAAAGTGTCGGACGCCCGCCGGGACCATTGAGTGGGCGCCCACCTTCAACTCGTGCAGCTTACTCGCATCGAACCGTTCGCCCTGGGCCATCCAGAAGGAACCCTCCAGTACCGTCACGTGTTCGTCGGTCACATGCCAATGCGGTGGCACGACGACCTCTCCCTTGGCACGGATGCGAATTACGTACAGGCCGCCCTTCCTATCCGGGTCGCCGGAGACGACGGCCAACTCCACGCCGGGGATGAGTGGCTTCCAGGCCAGTTGATCTGGCGTGACGACCACGTGGCCGGCCGCCGGTTTCTTGCCGGCGGGCGTCGCGCCTTGCCCAGAACTGAGAGCAGGCATCAGCAAGATCGCAACAGACAAGAGCATGATCCTGACTCTCATGGCCAAGCCCCTTCCCCTGCATACCTTTCGCCACGGTCCTCTTCAGATCTTCTTCGTGCCCTCGTCGAGCGAGTCACTCAGCAAGTATGCCACGCGGGAAGCCGAGACGCCGACCGGCCCGGCGTCGAACTGAGACACGACCGGCGGGTCGGGTTGTTTGACCGGACCTGACCCTTCTGTCATGCTCGGCCGGAGCTCTGAAACACGGATCGCGGAGACCCCACACCACACGACACACTGGCCGAGACATCAATCAGGGGAGGGCACGGCATGAGTATCGGCGCGCCACAAGAGCCAATGGTGTGTACGCCCAAGGCGCTGCCCCACGACAAGTGGGTGGCGGCGGCCCGGACCGCGTCGGAGATCAATCCCGTCAATCATCCTCCCGTCGAGCGCCTGATGAGCGCCATGCCGGAGTTCGTGCCCACCGCGGAGCGCATTGCCGTCTTGACCACGAAGTACTGGCACACCAAGGGCGTGCGGTTGACCGTCGGATTCCTCGACGATCCCTCGTCCGCCCTCCGCAAGCGAATCGTGACGCACATGAACGCCTGGGCGAAGAGCGCCAACGTCACGTTCGTGGAAGCGGCGAAGGATCCGCAGGTGCGTATCGCCCGCGCGGGAGGGCCAGAGGGCGGCTACTGGTCGTATCTCGGCACGGACGTCCTTCACATCGACCGGGACCTGCCCACCATGAACCTCGAAGGCTTCTCCATGGCCATGCCGGAGTCCGAGTTTCGTCGCGTCATCCGGCACGAGACGGGTCACACCCTGGGCTGCCCGCATGAGCACATGCGTCGCGAGCTGGTCAACCTGATCGATCCGGGGAAGGCTATCGCCTACTTCAGATCGACGCAGGGCTGGAGCGCCGAGGAGGTCCGTCACCAGGTGCTCACGCCGATCGAGGACTCCTCGCTGTGGGGAACCACTCACGCCGACCCCAATTCGATCATGTGCTACCAGATTCCCGGCTCGATCACGAAGAACGGCAAGCCCATCATCGGGGGCGTGGACATCGACGCGTCGGACTACGCGTTCCTCGCAAAGGTGTACCCCAAGGCCGCCAGACCGACCCCGAAGCCCAAACCGAAACGCAAGCCCAAGCGCAAGCCGAAGAGGAAGCCCAAGCGGAAGAGCAAGGTCAAGGCATCGCGACGGAAGCGCGCGAAGACCCGCCCGTGACGGCTTGCCGGCGCCTCGCAACTATCTGATTTGACTCCGGCCGACTGGCGGGTGCTGACGCTCTAGGCCTTGGTCGGGTGCGACCGTCGGAAGCTTGGCCGGCGGGGGCTCCGTGATATGGTGGAAATCTATGTCTCACTCGCTCGACCTCATCCGTAGACTCGAGGCCAATGTGAGCCGCGCCCTCGTGGGCAAGCCCGAGGCCGTGCGGCTGGCCGTGGTGGGTCTCCTCGCGCGCGGGCATCTCCTCATCGAGGATGTGCCCGGAGTGGGCAAGACCACACTGGCCGCGGCGCTCGCGCGCTCCATCGGAGCGGGCTTCCAGCGTATCCAGTTCACCTCCGACATGTTGCCCTCGGATGTCATCGGCGTCAGCATCTGGGAGCCGACCAAGAGCGAATTCGTCTTCAAGCCGGGACCGCTCTTCACCAATATCGTCCTGGCCGACGAGATCAACCGCACGACCCCCAAAACGCAGTCGAGCCTGCTCGAAGCCATGAACGAAGCCCAGGTCTCGCTCGATCATTCGACCTACCCCCTGCCGCAGCCTTTCATGGTGCTGGCCACCCAGAATCCGCGCGAGCACGAGGGCACCTATCCCTTGCCCGAGTCGCAGCTCGATAGATTTCTCCTCCGGATCCGCATCGGCTATCCGGGCGCCCTCGACGAGAAGGCCGTGCTGCGCGGCGCCGGATCGCCCGGGCTCGAGACGCTCGTGCCCGTCCTGGACGGCCGCGAAGTGCTGGAGCTCCAGGAGGAGGCCGACAGCGTGCGGGCCGACGAGTCCGTGCTCGACTACCTCATGGCCCTCGTGGAGGCCACCCGTACCTCTCCGCTGCTCTCGCTGGGCGTGAGCCCGCGCGGATCGCTGGCTCTGCTGCGCGCGGCCCGCGCCCATGCCCTGGTCGACGGCCGCGACTACCTCGTGCCCGACGACGTGAAGCGCCTGGCCGTCGCCGCCCTCGCGCACCGTGTCCTCCTCAAAGGACGCACGGCCCAGGGCAGCGGCGTGGACGGCGAGGCGGTGCTGCGATCGATAGTCCAGGACGTGCCCGTTCCGCGCTGAACCCGAGGCCACCATGAGGTGGGTCCCGAAGCGGACCTGGAGAGACAGCGAGTGGTGGTGGCGGCCGTTCCGGCCCCGCCGGACCATCTGGCCCACGCGCGACGGCTGGTGGTGCCTGTTCGTCGTCATCGGCCTCGGGGTGGCCGCCATCAACACCGGCAACAATCTCCTGTATCTCCTGGTGTCGCTCCTCCTGAGCCTCATCGTCGTCTCCGGCGTGCTCTCGGAGCAGTCCATGCGCGGCCTGCAGCTGGAAGCCGAGATTCCCGAGGAGATCTATGCCGGGGCTCCGACCCTCTTCGGAGCCCTCGTCCAGAACGGCAAGCGCTGGCTGACCTCGTATTCGGTGACCCTCGAGCTTCTCTCGCGCGGTAGCGGGGTGCGCTTCATCTACGTGCCACGGCTCGAAGCGGGCGCCGAGCGCTTCGTGACCTGGGAAGTCACGCTGTCCGCGCGCGGCCGCCAGCGACTGTCAGGCATCCGGCTGACCACGCGCTTCCCCTTCGGCCTCTTCGTCAAGGCCAGCCGGGTCATGCTGGAGGCCGACGTGGTCGTCTTCCCGGCCGTCCGCCCCATCTCGGCCGAGGCCCTCCAGCGCCTGGTGGGCTCGGGCACCGCCTCGGCGCGCCGGCGCGGGCGTGGCCACGATCTCTACAATCTCCGCGCCTACCGGCCGGGGGACGACCCGCGCCACATCCACTGGCGCTCGAGCGCGAAGACGGAGTCGCTCGTCGTGCGCGAGATGGAAGCCGAGACCACCGAAGACACGCGTATCGTCCTCACGGGCACGGGCGCGCATGATCCGGCGCGGCTCGAGGCGGCCCTGTCCGAGGCGGCCTCCGCTACCGTGCATCTGATCCGCGCCGGCTCGGGGGTGGAGCTGGTGGGTCGTGGGCTCGTGGTGCCGCTCGGCCGCGGGCTGGGTCAGTCACGGCGTATCCTGACCGCGCTCGCCCTCTATCAGCCGGGCCAGCCCCGCGCGGCGCCCGACACCCATGAGAAGGGCTGGCGCTCGCTTCGCGAGCTCCACGTCGAGCTCGACTGATGCGCGCCCTCCTGGCCTTGAGGCTCATCACCTATCTGCTCGTCTGCGCGGGCGTGGGCGCCCTCGCCCTGGCCGGGCTGCTCGGGCCCCTCGGCACCGCCATCGTGGCCCTGGCCCTCCTCGGCAACTGGTGCATCGACCAGGTGCGCGAGCGCATGCCCGTGCGCCCGGCCCTGGGCTGGGCCCTCATCGTGACCGCGGCCATGGCCATCGTCCTCGACCTCTTCTATCTCGCCCAGAGCATCCTGGACGGCATGGTCCACCTGCTCCTCTTTCTCATCCTGCTTCGGCTCTTCCGCCGCCGCTCGCTCAAGGACCTGCGGGACGCCGGCTTCCTCTCCTTCTTCATGCTCGTGGCCGCCTCCGCCGTCACCTTCAATGTCAGCTTCCTCTTCGTCTTCATCGCCTTCCTCACCCTGGGGACCTGGATGCTCATCCTCCACCACCTAGTCTCCGAGGCTTCGCTCGCGGCCGTGGCCAGTCCCGACGTGGCGGCGGGCGGCATAGGCCCGCGCAGCCCGCTCTTTCGCGTCTCGCTCGTGGCGGCCGCGGGCACCTTCGCGCTGGCCGGGATGATGTTCTTCATCATCCCGCGCGTGGGGCAGGCCACCCTGCCCTTCCGCGCCGAGCTCGGGCGGCGGATCTCCGGGTTCACCGACCACGTGGAGTTGGGCGCCTATGGCGAGATCGAGACCGATACCACCGTGGTGATGCGCGTGCGCTTTCCCGACGACATCAAGGACCCCGAGCGCCTGCCCAATCTCCGATGGCGGGGCCTCGCCTTCGATTCCTTCGACGGTCGGGTATGGACGGCGGGGCCGCGCCACCGTTTCCTGCTGCGACGCGAGGCCTCGGGCGAGTTTGTCGTGGCCAGCCCGCGGGGCACGGGACCCATCGTCCGCCAGGAGATCTTCCTCGACCCCATCGGCACCGACGCGATCTTCGTGGCGCCGCGGGCGCTCCGCGTCGAGCTGCGCGGGGGGGCGCTGGGGCTCGACGACATGGGCAGCGTCACCGCGCCCACGCCTTCGGCCCGGCTCCAGTACATCGTCGACTCCGAGCTCGAGATGACGCCGCCCCGCGGCCTGCGCGAGGGCGGGCCGCCCGGCGGCGCGCCGGCGCCCGCGGCAGCCCGCTATCTGCAGCAGCCGCCGCTGCCCGCTCGCATCCCGGCCCTGGCGCGGGAGGTGACGGCGGGCAGCCGCAGCTCCTACGAGGCCGCCCTCAAGCTGAACCACTACCTCTCGACCCAGTTCAAGTACACGCTGGTCATCAAGCAGCAGAGCCAGCTCGATCCCCTCGAGGAGTTCCTCTTCGTGCGCCGCTCGGGCAACTGCGAGTACTTTGCCGCCTCCCTGGCCGTGATGCTGCGCAGCCTGGGCATTCCCGCGCGAGTGGTCGGCGGCTTTCAGCGAGGGGAATGGAATCCCTACGGTCGCTATTTCATGGTCCGGCTGAAGGACGCCCACTCGTGGGTGGAAGCTTCCTTCGACGGCGCGGGCTGGGTCACCCTCGACCCCTCGCCTCGCGCCGAGCTCGAGAGCGCTCAGCTCGGACCGAATCCGTTCGCCCTCTACCTCGATGCCCTCCGCATGCGGTGGTATCGCTACGTGGTCAACTGGAGCCTGCGCGACCAGATCGGGGTGGCCGCCTCCGCGCAGCGCGAGGTGCTCCACTGGAGCGCGTGGCTCAAGGAGTCCCGCGAATCCCTGCGGAGCGTGCCCCGGGCCGTAGCCGCCGTCGCCGCGGTGGCCGTGCTCGCCCTCCTGGCCATCCTCTGGCGCGCGGGACCGAATGCGGCGCGACAGGCGCTCGGCGCGGGCAGCCCGCGGTTCTATGTCCAGGCCCTTCGCGCGCTGCGACGGCGCGGCTTCCGCCGCGGGGCGGCCGAGACCGCGCGCGAATTCCGCCAGCGCGTCGAGGCGGAGGCGCCCGTGTTCGCCGAGCCGCTCCAGCGTTTGACCGCCGTCTATGAAGGCTGCCGCTTCGGCGGGCGAGGGCTCAGCGCGGAAGAGGGGGCCGCGGTCGAGGCCGCGCTGGCGGAGCTCCGCCGCCGGCGCTGAGTAGTCGCCCGCACGGCGTCATGGTGCCCCCTACACCCATCCTCATCCTCCCCGGCTACGGAGACTCCGGGCCTGATCACTGGCAGAGCCTGTGGGAAGCGGAGGTTTCCGCCTGTCGCCGCGTCGTCCAGCGCGATTGGATGCTTCCGAGGCTCGAGGAGTGGCTCGACACGCTCGCGCGACATGTCGGCGACTGCGAAGCGCCTCCCGTCCTGGTCGCGCACAGCCTGGCCTGCTCGCTGGTGGCCCACTGGGTGGCGCGATCCGGTGTCCGCGCCAGGGGCGCCCTGCTCGTGGCGCCCGCCGACGTGGACTCGCCCACCCACACGCCCGACGAGGTGCGCGGCTTCAGCCCCATGCCCCTCGCGCGCTTCCCATTTCCGAGTATCGTGGTGGCGAGCACCGACGACCCATTCTCGGCACTTTCTCGCGGCAAGCTCTTCGCGCGGTCCTGGGGCAGCCGTTTGGTCGTTCTGCCCGGGGCCGGGCACATCAATGGCGACACGGGATTCGGCAAATGGCCGCAGGGCCGCGCGCTCTTGGGTGAGCTGGTCAGCGGCTCCTGAGGCTCGTATCGTCATCGAGGAGGCAAACCATGATCCGCAAGCTTCCCTCCGGACAGTATCGACTCTATTCCCGGAAGAAGGATCCGCGCACGGGCAGAAGACGGAATCTGGGCACCTTCGGAACGCGCCAAGCTGCCCTCAAGCACGAGCGCGCCATTCAGTTCTTCAAGCGGCACTGAGCTCGCCGCCGTTCGCTGACCGCCCTCGGCTTCAGGTCACTACTTGATCACTTGATCGGCCCGCCGCAGCGGCGACGGCGGGATCGTCAGGCCGAGCGACTTGGCGGTTTTGAGGTTGATGACGAACTCGATCTTGGTCGGCTGCTCTATGGGCAGGTTGGCCGGATTTGCACCCTTGAGGATTTTGTCGACATAGCTCGCCGCTCGTCTCTGGACGGCATAGAGGTCGGCAGAGTAACTCATGAGGCCCCCGGCCTGCGCCCAGTAGGTCAGGGTGAAGATCGAGGGCAGCCGCTGGGCGTTGACGATCTCCACGATCCGAATCCGCAAGTCGTCGAGCGCCGGGTTGCCGCGAGCCCTCGAAGCTGATCGCGTTTCCCCGACGCGTAGCGAAGCTCGAAGTGTATGTTCTGGCCTTCGTGCCAGCCTAGATCGCCCAGCCCCTCGCGGACGGCGGCAACGCTGCGGCTGTCGAGTTCTGGCGTGAAGAGGCCGAGCAACCCAAGCCGGGCGACCCTTCCCGCCTGCTGCGCCTCGGCCGCGAGCGGCGCGGCGAGGAGACTCACGCTCACGGTGCGGAGAAACCGACGGCGGTTCAACATGGCGAGTCCGATGATAGCAACGGTCGAATGGGTACGTCGTCCGGCTTGACGAGGCACGCCGAGAGGTGCAACGTATTGCCGCTGAAACAGGTCACCACTCTCTGAGAGGAGCCCACATGACCGCGAGCGCCCCCGGGATCTATGAGATCGACGTCCAGGACATCGAGTATCTCCGCCACGGAGACAAGCCGCTGCTCGCGCGGCTCTTCAAGCCGCGGGGCACCGGGCCTTTCCCGCTCATGGTCGAATTGCACGGGGGCGCCTGGTGCCGTGGCGACCGCCTCGGCGACACCGCCATCAACGAGCCCCTGGCGAAGAGCGGCGTGGTGGTGGCGGCCCTGGATTTCCGGATGCCGCCGGACGCGGCATACCCTGGATCGTTCGCCGACATCAACTACGCCATCCGCTGGCTCAAGACCAAGGCTACGGGGTTGGGCAGTCGCCCCGACATGGTCGGCGCCATGGGCAACTCGAGTGGCGCCCACCAGGCCATGCTCGGCGGAATGCGGCCGCGTGACCCTCGCTATGCGGCCCTGCCGCTGCCCGCCGGCTCGCCCGCCGTCGACGCCACCGTCCGCTGCGTCATCATGTGCTCGTCCGTCATCGATCCGCTCGCGCGGTACCACTACGCCAAGAAGCTGAAGGCGGGCGGCCCGCCGTACCCGGACATCGTCGATCGCGTGCTGCCCAGCCACGATCAGTACTGGCAGACCGAGAATGCCATGGCCGAGGGCAACCCCGTGCTCGCTCTCGAGCGCGGGGAGAAGGTCGAGCTGCCTCCCGTGCTCTATCTGCAAGGCACCAACGATGCCGCCCATCCGCGCGTCGACCTCGACCGCTTCGTCATGCACTACCGCAAGGCGGGCGGCCAGCTCGAGCTGGAGCTCTTCGAGGGCGAGACGGAGGGGTTCATCGTACGAAAGGCGGGCTCACCCGCTTCAACGAAGGCGATCGAGCGGATCATCGAGTTCGTCCACAAGCAGGTCGGATAAGCTCGGCGCGTTCTCCCGTGGAGCGCGGGTCCGCGAATGAACCGGGGCAGGGATCTTGCCGCGGCGCTCCTAGACTACCTGCGCGCGCGGCTCGATGAGCGCGGCCTCGAGCTCTCCGAGCCCCTGACCCCGGTCTCCGGAGGATTCGACACCCGGATCTTCGCCTTCCGCCTGAGAGGCGCGGCGCCGCCGTTCGCGGGACCCTTGATCCTGCGACTGCTCGGCCCGCAGCACGATCCCGCCCGCGTGCTGCGGGAGCGCGTGACCCAGAATACCCTCGCCGGCCTCGCCTATCCTGCGCCCCGCGTTCTCCTCGCGAGCCCCGACCCCGCTCCGCTTGGCGGAGGGTGGCTCATCATGGAGCGCTTGCCGGGGAAGCCCTTGCTCCAGGCCCGCTACCTCAACCTGAGCCGGGTTCTCGCCGACACGCAGCTGCGACTGCACGCGCTCGACGCGGAAGCGTTGTTGCGGGCCATGGACGAAGAGGGCCGGGATTCACGCGTGGCCGGCGGTCCGGCCATCAGCCGCGAGATGATCACCATCGAGGGCCACCTCGCCCAGCTCGAAGCTCGCATCGCCCGCGGCTCTCTCGACGGGCTTCAGCCGGCCATGGCCTGGCTCGTCGAGCGCCGACCTGGGGAGCAGTCCCCCCGGGTCATCTGCCACGGCGACTTTCACCCGCACAACATCCTCTACTCCGGAAGCTCGGTCACCGGAGTGATCGACTGGCCGAACGTCGTGGTCGCCGAGCCCGCCTATGATGTCGCCACCACGCGCATCATCTTGCGCTTCGCGCCGATCGAGCTCTCGGCCCTGCCGGTGCCGCTGCACTGGCTGGTGGCGAACGCGCGGCTCGTCATGGTCAAGCGCTACCTCGCCGGCTACCGGCGCCGCCGATCGATCGACCCGCGCTCCCTCGCCTACTACGAGGCGCTCAGCGCGATGCGGGCCCTCGTCCGGGCCGCCGAATCGCGACGGGGCCAGGGGGCGGCCGCCTCGAATCCCCTCGACGCCTCTCGATTCGCCGAGACGCTCGCCGCCCACTTCTCGGCCATCAGCGGGATCACGCCCATCTTGCCGCCCCGGAGGCCATGAGCATCGCCGAGGGCGCCCCCGCAAGGGTTGCGTTACCGTCGATTCGTGGTAGTTAAGTGGGGCCCTCTGACGCGCCAGCGCCGTCGTCGTCCTGCCGGGCTGGACACATTGAGCAGCCACCCCACGTCCTTCAGGAGGGACGCCGATGAAAATCTCCGGACGGCGCTTGGTTTCTGTTTTCTTCGTCCTGACCGCGCTGCTGACGCCCGCGGCCACCGCCCAGGCCCAGGCCGGGAAGTATCCGACAGCGCCCACGGTGACGCCGCCCGCCGTGGTACGGCCCGGCAAGCTCGTGGTGGCGACCAACGCGACCTTGCCTCCCGTGCAGTTCATCGACGAGAAGGGCAATCTCCAGGGCATGCGCATCGAGCTCGGAAACGAGATCGCGAAGCGACTGGGGCTCGAGATCAACTGGGTCAACGTGCAGTTCGAGGCGCACATCCCGGGCCTGCAGGGCGGGCGTTGGGACCTGATCGTCACCGTCCTCTTCTTCACGCCGGAGCGCGCCAAGCTCATGTACCTCATCCCGTACGAGCTCCAGGCCATCAGTATCTCCGTGCCCAAGGGCAATCCGAAGAAGCTCGCGCAGCCCACGGACCTCGCGGGGCGCCCGGTAGCCGTGGAGATCGGTGGCTACGAGGAGCGTCAGATCCGCCGCATCAACGAGGAGCAGACCAAGGCGGGCGCCAAGCCGATGGACATCCGGACCTTCAACACGTTCGCGGATTCCTATCAGGCCCTCCGCGCGGGACAGGTCGAGGCCGTGGTCAGCGTGGACGCCGTGGCCAAGTTCTACCAGGACAAGGGCGAGTTCGAGCGCGCCATGTCGGGCATCGCCGGCTCGCCCGCCACCATCGCGGCCAAGTCCAAGGACCTGGCCCAGGCCGTGCTCAAGGTGATGAACGACATGAAGGCCGACGGCACCTACGATGCGCTCTTCGACCGATACGGCGTCTCGAAGATGACGGGCAAGACGCTCGAGCTCAAGGGGCCCGATCTTCCGTAGGGGCCCGGCGCGCTGATGTCGGGCTGGGACTGGGGGGCGTTCCGCAAGTACCTGTTCAACTTTTATCTACTCGACGGTGCGTGGACCACGGTGTGGCTATCCGTGGCCGTCATGGCCATAGGGCTCGCCCTGGGGCTCGGCGCCGCCCTCATGCGGATGTCGAGCCACCGGGTGCCGCGTGATCTCGCGCGCTTCTACATCTGGCTCATGCGGGGGACGCCGCTCCTCGTCCAGCTCATCATCATCTATACGGGGCTGCCCCAGCTCGGTATACGCCTGACGGTGATCCAGTCCGCCCTCCTGGGGCTGGGACTCAACGAGGGCGCCTATCTGGCCGAGATCATCCGCGCGGGGATCCTCTCGGTGCCGCGCGGCCAGTTCGACGCGGCGCGGGCCGTGGGCATGCCCTACTGGACCATGCTGCGCGTGGTCATCTTGCCCCAGGCGGCGCGCGTGATCCTGCCGCCGCTCGGCAACAACTTCAACGGACTGTTGAAGACGACGTCCCTCGCCTCCGTGATCTCGCTCGAGGAGCTGCTGCGGCGCTCGCAGATGCTGATCCAGCTCGAGTTCAAGGTGCTCGAGATCTTCGTGGTGGCCGCTTGCTATTACCTCGTGATGACGAGCCTGTGGGGCATGGTCCAGCGGCGCCTCGAGGCCCACTTCGGCCGACCCTACGGCTCCTCCGGAGAGCCGCCGCGCCGGGTCATCGACCGCACTCTGCTCGAGCAGGACGCGCGCTGATGCCGCCCGCCGAGCCCGCCGTCCAGGCGCAGGGCGTGCACAAGTTCTACGGCTCCCTGCACGTCTTGCGCGGTATCGACCTCGAGGTGCGCCGCGGCCAGGTCATCGTCGTCCTCGGGCCCAGTGGATCGGGCAAGAGCACGTTCCTGCGCTGCTTGAACCACCTGGAGGCCATCGAGCGGGGATCGATCCGCATCTGCGGTGAGCTCATCGGCTATCGAGAGACGCCGGCCGGCCTCGCGGAGCTGCGCGACGCGGAGGTGGCGCGCCACCGTCGGCGGATCGGCATGGTCTTCCAGCAATTCAATCTCTTTCCGCATCTGACCGCCCTCCGGAACATCATGGCCGGCCCCCTGCACGTCCTCCGCGAGAGCCGCGAGGCCGCGGAAGCCGAGGCGCGGCGGCTGCTCTCGCTCGTCGGCCTGCCCGAGAAGGCGGAGACCTATCCCGGGCAGCTCTCGGGAGGGCAGCAGCAGCGCGTGGCCATCGCGCGGGCGCTGGCCATGCGGCCCGAGGTCATGCTCTTCGACGAGCCCACCTCGGCCCTCGATCCCGAGATGATCAGCGAGGTGCTGGAGGTCATGACCGCGCTCTCCAGGCAGGGCATGACCATGATCGTGGTCACCCATGAAATGGGGTTCGCCCGGGCCGTGGCCAACCGCGTGGTCCTCGTGGACGAGGGCCGCGTGGTCGAGGACGCCGCCCCCGGCGAATTTTTCACGAATCCGCAGAACGAGCGCACGCGTGCCTTTCTCGACAAGATCCTCCATTAAGGAGCGTCGACGGTGAAAGACGGCACGATCGGATTCGGCCTCGTGGGCACCGGCATGGCCGGGCTGTTTCACGCCAAGGAGCTGCGACAGGTCAGGGGCGCCCGGCTCGCCGCCGTCTGCTCTCGCGATCCCGGGCGGCTCCAGGCCTTCGCAAGGGAGTGGGAAGTGCCTCGCGCCTACGCTCATTTCAGCGAGCTCTGCCTGGATCCCGACGTGGACGTGGTGTGCGTCCTCACGCCGACGGGGACCCATCTCGAGGTGGCGCGGGCCGCGTCCGAAGCGGGCAAGCACATTCTCGTCGAGAAGCCCCTCGACGTCAGCCTCGCGCGCGCCGATGAGATGATCCGCCTCTGCCGGAGGAATCGGACCAAGCTGGGCGTGATCTTTCAGATGCGGTTCGGCACGGTGGCGGCCCGTATGAAGGAAGCCGTCCAATCCGGCGCCCTCGGGCGGGTCTTTCTCGCCGATGCCGTGGACAAGTCGAGCCGGACGGCCGCCTATTACAACTCGGCGGAGTGGCGGGGGACCAAGACCCTCGAGGGCGGAGGCTGTCTCATGACCCAGTCCATCCACATCGTGGACCTGCTCCAGCACGTGGTGGGTCCGGTACGCTCTGTGATCGGCCGCGTGGCCACCGCGCAGCACGCCATCGAGGTCGAGGACACGGCCACCGCGCTGGTGTCTTTCGAGAGCGGGGCCATGGGCGTCATCGAGAGCACGTCGTCGATCAAGCCTGCTCTCAAGTCGCGGCTCGAGCTCCACGGGGACCATGGCACCATCGTCGCCAATGCCCAGTACGATCAGATCCTCTTCTGGAACGTGGGCGGGAAGACCGTGCCTGACGTGGAGAAGAGCTTCGCCATCGGCGACATCGATGACCCGTGGGCCTACCCGCAGGTTCGCCACCGAGTCCAGCTTCAAGACATGGTGGACGCCATCCGCGAGGATCGGGAGCCCGTGCTCACCGGCGAGGACGCGCGCGTCTCGCTCGCCATCGTCATGGCCATCTACGAATCGTCGCGGACCGGCCGGGAAGTTCTTCTCAGAGACCTAGGCTCGACGAACCAGTGATCCGACCGTGGGTTTCCGCAACCGTGGTGCTGGGCCTCATCGAGGGTGATCGCCTCGCTCACGACCACCGACCGGGATCGGAGTGGACGCGCGCCCCCGATGAGGCCCGGCCGGCGGTTCACATCGTGGGCCGACGGGTCTCCACGGTCGTGGTCGAGCTTTTCCGCGACATGGCCACCATGGCCATGATGATGACGATGAAGAGCACGGCTCCGATGATCGCAGCCACCGTCGGGTCCATGCCGAGGAACTTGTTCCGCTCTGTCTCCACGATGCGCTCAGATCTCGTGTCGGACCGATAGTCCGTCCGGGTATCGGACTGCTTCGACTCCGACCCGGGCGCGACCTGCGGCTGAGCCGGCTGCCCCTGCTGGCTCTGGCCCTGCTGAGACGTCGAGTCCTTCGTGGTATCGGGGCTGCTCGACTGGGCGCCGGCGGTGCCGGCCACCAGCGCGCCCGTTAGCAACATGCTTCCGAAAATGGCGGTCAGGCGTTTCGCATTTGGCATCACGTATCCTCCGTGTATTGCTCGTTGCCAGAGGCCATAAGGGTCGTCCACTCGTGCACAAGCAGAGCAACGGACGTGCCAAGAGCAGAATGGCGACCTTTTTTCTCGCTGATCCTCGCGTCTATGGTGTTCGCCCCGTGTAGGCGAAGGAATTCGCGGGCCGCGTCGAGGGCGGTCGTGCACCGAAAGGACGTGACGGGCGGAAGCTACTCGGTCGTACCTACCGGCTCGGGATAAGACTAGCTGCCGAACAAGCGCCGTTCGATGCGGGCAGGCACGAGCGGATGGACGAGCATCCACGCGATGGTGAGGCATCTGGCTCCCCGGAGCTCCTCGAGCCCGATCCGCATGTTCACGTGGCCCGCTTCCGGCTGATCCCGATAGGTGCCGAAAAGCCGGTCCCACCACGGAAAGATGCTGCCGAAGTTGCTATCAGTCTCCGGCACGAGGACAGAGTGGTGGACGCGGTGGAGGTCCGGCGTGACGATGACTCGACGAAGCGTGCCCTCGAGCCCGGACGGCAGACCCACGTTGGCGTGGGCGAAGACCGACACCAGGACGAATCCAAGCTCGTGGAGCAAGACCGCGGCCACGGGGGCACCGGTCAGGGCAATGGTGCCAAGGCCGGCCATTACGCCGACGGCGGTCTCGAGGGGATGGAAGCGGAAGCCCAGGGTGAAGTCATAGTCAGGATCGGCATGGTGTACGCGGTGGAAGCGCCAGAGCAAGGGCAGGCGGTGGAAGAGCCGGTGCTGCAGATAGCCCGCCAGATCCAGCAAGAGCACCGACGCCCCGATGGCGAGCCAGGCCGGCGCCTTCACCACGTTGAACAGCCCCCACCCGCGCTCCCCTACGATAAGAGCGAAGGCGATGCCGGTGACGGGAAAGGCCAGACGCGTGAGGAGCATGCTCAGTCCCCAGATCGCGAGATTGTGGAGCCAGCGCGTGCGGAGCGATGCCGTCAACCGGCGACGCGGGGCCGCGCCTTCCCACACCGCCACCAGCGCGATGGCCAGGAAGAGGGCGCAGAAGTGAAGCGTGGGCTCGTGAGTGAGGAGCAGGGTTTCCATGGTCGAGACAATGCCTACGGCGGGAGGGAAATCCTCCCTGGAGCTACCGCCTGCGGATCCAGCGCACCGCGATGGCCGCGGCCGCCGCGCCCACGGACAGCAGGGCGAGCGTGCTCGGACCCGGCACTCTTATCGGCGGAGCCGTGTTGGTAGCAAGCGCAAGTGAGGCCGTGACCAGAAGGGCCGCCGCGACGGCCAGCAGGAACAGGGCCTTGACGAGAAGGGAAGGCAAGGTCTTCAAGATTGGGCCTCCTTTGGAAATGGATTTCCGGTGGAACCAGCAGGGCCCGTGCCAGACCGGGGAGGGCAGTCGCGGCCTGCATTTACGGTCCCGCGTCACGGTCGCCCTGCCCCGGCTGTCAAGCGCTCCGACACCCTGTCGCCGAGCCAGCCCGCCCTCTCTACTCGCGGGGGCCTATGCTCGATCCTGGACGAGGGTGGACAATGGGGGCGGCGCCGGGAAGGGAGGGCCGTGATGAATGTACGGGTCGGGACCAGCGGCTTCGCCTACAAGGAATGGAAGGGCAGGTTCTATCCGGAGGACATCAAGGCGAAGGACATGCTGCGCTACTACGGGACACAGTTCCAGAGTGTGGAGATCAACAACACGTTCTATCGCATGCCGAGCGAAACCGTGCTCCGGGAATGGGCCGAGCAGGTTCCGGACGCATTCACGTTCGTGCTGAAGGCGCCCCAGCTCATCACGCACCGGAAGAGGCTGAAAGAGGTCGAGTCACCAGCCTCGCTCTTCTTCGAGAGGGCGGGGGCGCTGGGCCCGCGACTTGGTCCTCTGCTCTTCCAGCTCCCGCCCAACCTGAAGAAGGACATGGCGCGGCTCACCACGTTCTTGGCCCTCGTCCCCGAGGATCGGCGAGTCGCCCTCGAGGTGCGGCACGCGTCGTGGTACGACGGCGAGGTCTATGATGCCTTGCGCGCGCGCGACGTCGCGCTCTGCATCACGGATGCCGAGGACGTGCAGACGCCGTTCCAGGCGACGGCCGACTGGGGCTACCTGCGGCTGCGACGCGTGGGCTACACGGACACCGCCCTGCCGCAGTGGCGCGCGCGCATCACCTCCCAGGAGTGGCGCGATGCGTTCGTGTTCTTCAAGCACGAGGACGAAGCAACGGGTCCGCAGCTCGCGCGGCAGTTCATCACGTTGCTGGAAAGCTGAGGGCCCCCCGCCGCGAGCTCGGCGTCACCGGCAGAGCTGCCGGTGGTCGACCATGAGTCAGCGATCCTGGACGACCTTGATGCCGGCGCGCGCGAGCGTTTCGGCCACCTCGTCATGCCTGATGCCGAGCTGCATCCAGACGGATTTCGGCTTGGCGGCCAGGATGTCGGAGAGGTGGGGCGGGATGTCTCGCGAGCGACGGAAGACATTGACCATGTCGACCGGCTCCGGAATCTCCGCGAGCGTGCGGTAGACGGGCTCTCCGAGAATCTCCGTCACCTCCGGGTAGTAGACGGGCACGGGGACGATCTCGTAGCCGGCCTCCGCCATGTATTCCGGAACGTAGAAGGCCGGCTGACCGCTCTGCGTCTCCGTCTTGATGCCCAGCACGGCGATGCGGCGCGTGTCCTTCAAGATCGCCGCCATGCCCTCGCGTGAATCCACCAGGTTCTCCCGCCAGTCGGCCATGACCCCAGTGTATCAATGTGCTAGCCTCCTCGCAGGAGGGCCGTGGACATGCCTATTCGTCTCACCCGCATCTACACCCGCACCGGCGACAAGGGCGACACGGGACTCGTCGGGGGACGCCGCGTGGCCAAGGACTCGCCGCGCATCGAGGCCTACGGCACCGTCGATGAGCTCAACTCCATCATCGGCCTCGCGCGCGTCTTCAATGTGGAGCGCCTCAAGAAGGGCAAGGCGCACCGGTGGCTCGACGGGATCTTCCGTCAGATTCAGAACGAGCTCTTCGACCTGGGCAGCGAGCTGGCCACGCCCGAGGACGCGGTCTACGAGGGCATGCATCGGGTCGGGGAAGCTCAGGTCAAAGCCCTCGAGACGCTCATGGACCATTGCCAGAAGGATCTCCAGCCCCTCAAGTCCTTCATCCTCCCCGGCGGCGGCCGCGTGGGCGGCTTCCTTCATCAGGCGCGCACCGTCTGTCGTCGCGCCGAGCGTCAGGTGCTCGCCCTCTCGCGCGTGGAGCCGATCAGCCCGTGGACCATTGCCTACGTCAACCGGCTCAGCGATTTCCTCTTCGTCCTCTCGCGCTGGGTCGCCCGCAAGGGCGGGGAGACGGAGTACCTCTGGGAGCGCGGTCTCGCCTCGCACGCGCGCAAGAGGACATGAGCGGGGCCTTCACCATGCGCCGCGCCCGCCCGGAGGACGCGGCGGCGGTCAGGCGCGAGCTGGCCGCGTACCTCGACTCCATCGGCGACACGCTGGATGCCGAAGGGCTCGACCACGACATCGCCCACTGGGAGGACGAATACGGGGGCGACGCTGGCGTGTTGCTCCTGGTGGTGGACCCGGCGGGTGAGGTGGTGGGCACGGCGGCCGTGCGTGTCCTCGAGCCCGGAGTGGCCGAGCTCAAGCGCATGTGGCTTCGCCCGGTCGCCCGCGGCCAGGGGCTGGCCCAGGAGCTGCTCGACAAATGTCTCGATGAAGGTCGGCGGCTTGGCTGCCAGACGATGCGCCTCGACAGCCAGGCCAAGCTCGCCGCCGCCGTCAAGCTCTACCGGAGCAATGGCTTTCGCGAGATCCCCTTCTACAACGACAATCCTCGCGCGGACATCTGGATGGAGCGCACGCTGTGAGACGGGGCGCGCTCCTGGCTCTCGCGGTGGCCCTGCTCTTTCCGGCGCGCCCGGCCGCCGGGCTGGAGCCGGGCAATCATCGCGTCTCGATCCAGCACGGCGGCCGCCCGCGCTCCTACATCGTCCACGTGCCGCCTGCCGCCCGCGACGGCCAGTCGCTGCCTGTCGTGCTGAGCTTCCATGGCGGCGGCGGGAATGCGGAGAATCAGCAGAAGTACTCACGGATGGATCCGGTGGCCGACGTCGAAGGATTTCGCGCCGTCGAGGCCTCCGACCGCGTGGCGGTCATCGCTCTCGTGGCCGGGGCCAAGGTATTGAAGGTGGGGCAGCCGGGGCGCCCCGTCTCGGTCATGCACTTCCACAGCGTCGACGACCCGCGCGCCCTCTACGAAGGAGGCGCGGCACACGGCCACGCGCTATGTCTGGGGACCGTGTCGCGACGGCGGCGAGGTCGTGCTGTGGAAGCTCGCGGGCGCCGGTCATGTCTGGCCCGGCGGCCTCCAGGACTACCTCCCGCGTCTCCTCGGTCCCTTCACCGTCCTTGTCGACGCCAACGTCGAGATGTGGCGCTTCTTCCAGCGCTTCACGTTGCCTCTCACGCGATAGCTCCCACAGGAGAGTCCATGGCGTATCAGATCTACGCCCTCAAGTATGGCGAGCGGGAGACGAAGGAGAGCCAGTTCTTCTTCCGCGAGGCGTCGTGGTGGTCGGCCATGATCCGGAGGTGGCCACCAGGTTCGACCAAGTAGAGCCGGGAATCATCAAGATCGCCTAGCAGGCGGCAGCCTGCTAGTTTGTCGGTTCTCAATAGGGTCGTGGTGGCTAGCCTGGACTATTCGCGAGACAGCGCCACGCTAGTCTACTCAGCCCTCGCCTCAGGGCTTCGCCCTTCAGCTCGAACTGCGGCCCTCTCCCTCTCCGAGGGAGAGGGATTCATTTTGATCCCTCGCCCCGGAGGGGGCGAGGGCGGGTGAGGGGGAGGCCAGGATGCGGTACGCGAGCTGGTGAATAGTTCGGGCTAGGTTCGCTGCTTGGCGGCCTTTCGTCGCTCGCGGTAGATCTCGACGGCGATGGGGACGCAGGACAGCACGATGATCACGATGACGAGGACGTGCATGTGTCGCGAGATGTTCGGCACGGTGCGGCCGAGGAGATAGCCGGCCCAGCTCATGGAGACGACCCACCCGATGCCTCCCGCCACGTTGTAGAAGAGGAAGCGCCGGTACTGCATGGTGCCCACCCCGGCCAGCACGGGCGCGAAGGTGCGGATGATGGGCACGAAGCGCGCGATGACGATGGTCTTGGGTCCGTACTTCTCGTAGAAGAGGCGAGTGCGCTCGACGTGCTTCGGATTGAAGAGGAGCGATTTCGGGCGCGTGAAGATGCGCGGCCCCAGGCGCACGCCGATGGCGTAGCCCACGCTGTCTCCGACGATGGCCGCGGCGATCAGGAGCCCATTCAGCCACCAGATATTGAGATGACCCGCCGCGGCCAGCAGACCCGCGGTGATGAGCAGGGAGTCGCCGGGGAGAAAGCAGCCGATGAGCAGGCCCGTCTCGGCGAAGACGATGGCCGCGAGGAGCGCGTAGCCGCCCCACTGGATGAGCGCGTCGAGAGAGTACCGGCCCGTGAGGACATCGACGAGGAAGTCCACGCGGGCGCACCTTAGCGGATCGTGACGGGACTGTCAACGACGAGTGGTGAGCTCGCGGCGAACGAGGGCGGCCCCCGCGCCCAGGGCGTGGAGCTTGGCGCGGGCGAGCTCCCGGTCGAGGGGAACCATGCCGCAGTTGGTGCACGGGAAGAGCCGCGACGGCGCCACGTGCCTCAGACCCTCGCGGAGGACGGCGGCGACCTGCTCGGGCGTCTCCACCTCCTCGTTCGCCACGTCGATGGCGCCCACGTGCACGTCCTTGTCTCCGAGGAGGCCGATGAGGGAGATGGGCACGCGCGAGTTGGCGCACTCGAGGGAAACGCCGCCGATCCGGCTTCCCGCCAGCCGGGGGAAGGTCTGCTCGTACTGCCGCCATTCGCCGCCCAGGGTCTTTTTCCAGTCCGTGTTGGCCTTGATCCCGTAGCCGTAACAGATGTGCACGACCGTCCGGCAGGCGAGCCCTTCCACCGCTCGATCTAGCGCGTCGATGCCCCACTCGCGCACCTCGTCCATGTAGACGTTGAAGGCGGGCTCGTCGAGCTGGATCATGTCCACTCCGAGAGCGGCGAGCTCGTGCGCTTCCTCGTTGAGGAGGGAGGCGACGGCGAGGCCGAGCTTGGCCCGGCTGCCGTAGTACGCGTCGTGGATGGTGTCCACCACCGTCATGGGGCCGGGCATGGTGAACTTGATCTGGCTCCGGGTCGCCGCGCGAAGAAAGCGCGCCTCGTCACCATGAATGTTGCCGCGGCGACGGAGCGGCCCCGTCACCGTGGGCACATCGGCCTTGTAGCGGTCGGCGCGGATGCCGATGGTGACCATCTTCGAGAAGTCCACGCCTTCGAGCTGCTCGACGAAGCCCCACACGAAATGGCGGCGCGTCTGCTCGCCGTCGGTGACGATGTCGATGCCCGCCGCCTCCTGATCGCGGAGAGCCAGGCGCACCGCGTCGCGCTTGCCCTCCTCGAGCGCGGTGCCCTCGAGCCGCCACGGCGCCCAGAGCGTCCGGGGCGCGGCCAGCCAGGCTGGCTTGGGCAGGCTGCCGGCGATGGTGGTCAGGAGCATTCCGGCGGCATGGTATCATCTGCCGCATGAAATATTTGTTCCTTCTCGCGCTCGTGATCATCCTCATCGCCTCCGCCTGCGGGCCGGCCACGGACAAGCAGTGGTACAAGCCGAACGCCGACTACACGGCGGCCGAGTTCGAGCGCGATCGCGTCGCCTGCTCACCGAAGAAGAACAACGTCCTCGACGAGACCTGCATGAAGGAGCGAGGCTGGCTGCCCCTCTCGGGCGATACCGGACCGGCCGTCAAGGCGCCGTCCCTCCCCCCTCGCCAGAAGGGCGGCAAGTACTAATCTGCGCGGCATCATCTTCGACTTCGGGGGTGTCCTCTGGGACATGCGCTGGGACGTGGCCCGCGAGCTCGACCAGGCTCACGGGCTTCCGCGCTCGTCCGTGTTCGACACGTTGTACCGCAGCGAGACCTGGCGAGACATCGAGCGCGGCCGGGGCGACCGCCAGGCCTGGCTCGAGGAAGCGCACCGGACGCTCGAGGAGCGTGCCGGTCGCCCACTCCCGCGTCTGCACGATGAGTGGCGCCGCGCGCAGGGTCCCATCGCGGCCAACCTGGCTCTCGTCCGTGAGCTGCGCGTCTCGTACAAGCTGGGGGTGCTCAGCAATGCCGATGGCTCTCTCCGAAACCGCCTCGAGCGGGACATGGGCATTCACGATCTTTTTCACGACATCGTCTGCTCCGCCGAGGTCGGCATGGCCAAGCCCGAGCCGGCCGTCTACATGATGGCCTCCGAGCGGCTCGGCCTCCCGCCCCGCGACTGCGTCTTCGTGGACGACCTCGATAGCAATGTCGAGGCGGCGCGGCAGGTGGGCATGTCGGGCATTCTCTTCCGGCTGGACAAGGGTGACGACCTCCGCGCCCAGTTGGCCGCCCTCGGCATCACCCCCCGCGGCTGAGCAATGGCCCGCACCGCCGTCTTTCTCTCTCCCGGCGCCGATCTCGCGGCCTCCGTGGACTGCGCGCGGCGCGCGGATGCGCTCGGCTATGACAGCGTGTGGGTGACGCATGGTCTCGGCCGCGACGCGCTTCTCGTCCTCTCGGCCTACGCGCGGGTGGCCCCGCGGGTGGGTCTGGGCACGGGCGTCATTCCCATCTACCCGCGGCACCCCGTGCTCATGGCGCAAGAGGCGCAGACGCTCCAGGAGACGACGGGGGGACGGCTCCGCCTCGGCATCGGCGTGAGTCATCGTCCGATGATGGAGGGCGCGCTCGGTCTCGACATGGGTCGCCCCCTCGAGGTGATGCGCGAGTACGTCGCCGTGCTTCGCCAGGCGCTCGGGGGCCGCGTCCAGCATGCGGGCCCACGCTATCGAGTGGCGTGGCAGAGCGGGGTCCCGCGCCTGCCCTCGCCGCCCCCGATCTATCTGGCCGGGCTCGGGCCCGCCATGCTCGAGCTGGCCGGCGAGATCGCCGATGGCGCCGTCCTCTGGCTCTGCGCGCCCGCCTACGTGCGCGACCACGCGCTGCCCGCCATCCGACGCGGACGCGAGCGCGCCGGCCAGAAGATGGAGGGCTTCGAGATCATCGCCTCGGTGCCGGCCGCGCTCACGGGGGACAGGGCCGCGGGCATGGCGGCCTTCAAGGCGGAGCTGGCCCGCTATCTGGCCCTGCCCTTCTACCGCGCCATGCTCGAGAAGAGCGGCTTTGGGGCCGAGATCGCGGCATGGGACCGCGCTCCCCGCCCCGAGGCCATGGCCGATCGTCTGGCCCAGGGGCTGGGCGCCGTCGGGGACCTCCGGACTATCGAGACTCTGGTGGCCGAATATCGGGCGGCGGGGCTCACTTTGCCGGCCATCCGCCCCATCGGCTTCGCCGACGCCCCGCATTACCTGCCCACGCTGGAGGCCTGCTCGGCTCTCTGAAGTGCTGTGCTAGGGTGGATTCATGGAAGCTGTCGCCACTCCCACCGCTCTGCCCAGCCCGTTCCGGCTCGGCAAGATGTTCGTCAATCCGCTATTCGACTATCTGCTCATCGGCGGGCTCCTGAGCTGGATCGGCGGGGCCATCGTGTATAGCGCCGGCATCCGGTATAACGAAGCCGACCTCTTCTGGGTCCTCCTCGTCTCCAACTGGGCGCATTTCGCCGCCTCCACCGTGCGTCTGTACACCAAGCCCGATGCCGTCCGGACCTGGCCCTTCCTCACCCTCGCCTTCCCCGTCGTCACCATCGTCGTGGTGAGCGCCGTGGTCGCGCTCGGGGAGCCCGCGGGGCGCTACTTCTTCGCGCTCTATTTCCTCTGGTCACCGTTTCACTACTCGGCCCAGGCCTATGGCCTCAGCGTCATGTATGCCTATCGCTCCGGCGCCACCCTCGAGCCGCTGGACCGCACGCTGATTCGCTGGACGTGCTTGCTGCCATTCTTCTGGACGCTGCTGCAGCCGCAGGGCGGGCTCGGCCTTGTCCTCCCCGCGGGGTTCTTCTCGGGCTTCCCGCTGCGCACGGCCTTGAGCCAGACGCTGACCGTGCTCTCCCTCGCCGCTCCCGTGGCCGCCTTCCTCTGGCTGAGGCGCCGGCGCGGCCTCGTGCTGCCGGCCATCAGCCTCGCCGTGATCTTCTCCAATGCCATCTGGTGGACGGCCTTTAACTGGTTCGACGCCTTCATCTGGGCCACCGTCTTCCACGGGCTGCAGTACCTGGCCATTGTGCTGGTGTTCCACATCAAGGATCAGGAGCGGCTCGGGGTCAGCACCCACGGCCGGCTCTACCACGCGGCGTGCTTCTACGGCACCTGCCTCGTCCTGGGTTTCGTGCTCTTCCAGAACTGGCCGCAGCTCTACTGGCTGGCGGGCTACGACATCGGGCGGGCCACCTTGCTGGTGGTCGCCGTCATCAACATCCACCACTTCATCGTGGATGCCTTCATCTGGAAGCTGCGGCGCGATCCCAACTACAAGAACGTGGTAGAGGCGCGGGCTCCCGCGGTCGCCGTCTAGCCCGGATTATTGACGAGACAACGCCACCCTCACCCTGCCCTCTCCCTCTCCGAGGGAGAGGGATTCATATTGATCCCTCGCCCCCGAAGGGGGAGAGGGCAGGGTGAGGGGAGGCTAGGATGCGATACCCGCGTTCGTCAATAGTTCTGGCTAGGCGAACACGCCTGCCCGCTCACGCTGTCACTGGCCGAGGTACTTCGCGAGATAGGTGAGAATGCGCTCCCGCTCGCCAGGCTGCACCGGCATGCCGTAGGTGATCATGCGATCGACGATGACGGCCCATTCGTCGCGCGTCTGTCGCTGCTGAGCGATCATCTCGAGACTGTGGCAGATGATGCATCGCCCGGTCACCATCTGCTGGTCACGATCTCGGGGCAGCGGGTTCGCGTCCTGCGCCGAAAGAGCGGGAGGGCCGGCTCGAACCCCCGTGCTCGACGTCCAGCTCCATCCCCAACCCAGCGCGACGCCAACGACGAGCGCGGTCACTGAAAGCAAAAGGCCGCTAGGAGGCTGTCCAGGTAGTTGCCCTGCCCTCCCGAGCGAGAATGTTCCGCGCCGGGGGGAGGCTTCGGAAGGGGGGCGGAGCCCCCCTCCGAGCTGTCTACGCCGCATCGACCCGAACGGCGTGGATCACGTTCCAGCGATAGCCTTGGGGATCGCGTGATTTGCTGCCCGGCTGCATCCGGCCGAGCGAATCCGTGGCGCGCGCCATGATGACGTGCGCGCCCGCGGCGGCCGGCCACGGAAACTCCCACCGGCGCCAGGCGTACCGATGCTCCTTGCCCACCAGCGCGGCGGGCGCCCACGTCTTGCCGCCGTCGAGGGAGACGTCCACGCCGGTCACGAAGCCTTCACCCGCCCACGCGTAGCCCGCGACCGTCTGCGCCCCCGCGGCCAGCTTGGCGCCGTCGAGCGGGCTCATGATCAGGGACTTGCATTCCAGGGATTGCAGCGAGTAGGTGTGCTTCGGATCCTCGGCGCGCGGGGAGCGGTAGCTCCGCTGCATGAAGGGGCCGTCCCACTCCTTGTCGGCAAGCGTGAGCTGGACCAGCCACTTGATCGACGCCGAGCCGATCCAGCCCGGGACGATCAAGCGCGCCGGCCCGCCGTGCAGATGAGGCACGGGCCGCCCATTCATCTCGATGGCGACCATGGTATGCGGCTCTATGGCCTTCCAGATCGGATGGCTCCGGATGAAGTCCGGCGCCTGAGGTGTGGGCGGCGTGTCATTCCCATCGGGCACGACATGCGAGGCGGTGGGGCGGGGCCGGGCCAGGCGCAGGATATCGGCCAGCCGGACCCCTTTCCACACCGCGGTGCCCACGGCGCCGTTCTCCCACTGGAGACCGGGCGCTTTCGGAGAGTAGAAGCTGCGTCCGTTGCCCGCGCATTCGAGCGTGATGGTCTGGGTGACCTGCTCCATCTTTCTGAGATCGTCCAGGCGCAGGGTCAGCGGATTCTCCACCTGGCCGTCCACCTTGAGCACGTACTGGGCAGGGTCCATCTCCGGGCCGTCGTAGTTGTTCCGGACGAAGAAGAGATCCGTTGGCGTGATCTCCGCGCCGAGCTGTCCGAACGGAGTCTCGAGGTTGATGGGGCGGGGGCTCCGCACGATGAGCTTTTCCTTGCCGGCCACCGGCGCCGGCGCGGTCTGTGCCGGCGCGGGAACAGCGCCTCCGAGAAGCGCGGCCGCGGTGCCCATGTGGATCACGAAAGCGCGACGCGTGACGCCATTGTCCATGATGTTGCCCTCCCGAAGTTCGGCTGCTTCGACGCGCGGGATCGTCACGACGCGAACGGTCACCTTTGACTGCCCGCTGCCGCGATCGGCGCGATTGTACAAGCGGGCCCACCCGCGAACAAGCGGCGCCGGCGCCTGCTAGGACGGAGAAGTGGGCCGGCGGCTGCCTCCGGCAAGCCAAAGGACCCCCGCTATTCCGAGGACAAGGAGCGGCACGCCCAGCCAGAAGCGCTGGCGCTCGCGGGCGTGGGCGCGCAGGGTGCGCAACACGAAGCGGTCGCCCGCGCTGATCTCGCCGCGCGAGGCGAGAAACTGGCGCAGTCGCTCCTGCTGATCCTCCGTGAGCCTGGCCCGCCCCCACTGCACGTCCTCTTGCAACGTCTTCAGCCGGCGGACTTCCGCCTGCGCTCGCGCCAGCGCCTCCTGGCTGTCGCGCCAGGTCTGGCGCTCGCCGCGAGTGAGAAACGCGTGCTCGATGGACGGCACGGCCTCCTCGAGCCAGTTCAGCCAGTGGTGATCCATGCGCGGGACAGCGGCCAGCAGCAGCCCCGCCAACGCGACGGCGCCCCCCGCGGCGAGGCCGACGCCGCGCAGCGCTTCCCAGCCCCGCTCGCGCACTCCGCGAGCAAGCGCGAGCATGCCGAGCCCGAGGGCGACCGCCGCGATCAGCGCCCCGAAAGTCGCCACGACGGCCGCCCCGGTGGGGAGATCCCATGAGAAGGAAGCCCAGAGCCCGAGCACGCTGACGACGAAGCCGAGGGCCCACCCTGTCACGAGCCTCCCGGCCACCGAGCCGGCGAGAAGCGCGGCCACGGCGGCCGGCACGATGAGATAGGAGAAGACGAGGAGCACGCCGGCCATCCGCACGCTGCTCGTCACCACCACGCCGAAGGTGACGTAGAAGCAGAAATCCCACCCACGGATGGCCCG
Organism: Candidatus Methylomirabilota bacterium; assembly: GCA_036002485.1. NCBI lineage: Bacteria > Methylomirabilota (SeqCode) > Candidatus Methylomirabilota bacterium. The sequence continues at coordinate 34,938 of DASYTI010000243.1, forward strand.
GCCGTGCCTCCGGGCCCCCTCGGGGTCGAAGGAGATCTCGAGGAGCGGCCGCCGGATGAGAACGTGCAGCGCCCCGATCAATCCGTACAGAACGGCCAGCCGCGCCACCTCCGCTGGAGTGACGGTCAGGATGCTCCCGACGAGAAGCTGCTTGATGTGCTCGCTCCCCTGGGGCGCCCGGTCCACCGCGAGCACGGTGATGGCGGCCGAGACGGCGTAGACGATGCCGATGATGGCCTCCTGAGGAATCACCGCGCGGCGCATGCGCGTCAGCGAGAAGAGCGCGGCGCCCCCCACCGTGAAGACCAGGGCATACCAGTACGCCGCCTCGCTCTGGATCGGATGCCCGGCCAGGAAGGCGACGGTGATGCCGAGGGCGGCGACCTGGGCCAGGGCGAGATCCACGAAGATCACGCCCCGGGCCAGCACGTGGAGCCCCAGGTAGACATGGATGCCCGTCAGGACGAGGCAGGCGAGGAAGGGCAGCCAGAGGAGCTCCAGCATCAGCGTGCCGTGAGGGCCTCGAGGAGCCGCTTGACGTCGAGGTCGAAGAGCCCGATATAGTCGCGCGCCTCCGGATCTGCGCCCACCGACGGCGCCAGGCGGGCGATCCGCGCCCCGCTCCGCGCGGCCACCTGCTCGACGAGCGAGGCGCTGGCATAGGGTTCGGCGATGAGCACGCGCACCTGCGCCTGCTTCATCTGGCCGATGAGGGAGGCCAGATGCGCGGGCGAGGCCGGCACGCCGGGGGTCGGCTCGACGGCCGCCACGATCTGAAGACCAAAGCGCTTGGCGAAGTACGGCCAGCTCTCGTGGACGACCACGATCTTGGCGCCGCGGTGGGGAGCGAGGGCGGCGCGCCAGCGCGCGAGGCCGGCGTCGAGACGCTTGAGGAACTCGGCGCGACGGGCCTCGAAGCCGGCCCGGTCCTCCGGGGCCAGTCGCCCGAGCGCCGCGACCATGGCCGCAGTGATGGGCCGCGCATTCTCCGGATCCAGCCAGTAGTGCGTGTTGCCGAATCCGTGGACGTGCTCGCCCCGCTCGGGGCGGACGCGCGCGGTCTCGGTCTGGAGGAGCGCGATGCCCTTGGAGCAGTCGAGGTCCGCGGGCGGCACGCGGCGGTTGCGAAGAGTTCGCAGGGCGGGGGCAAGCCACGGCTCGTGGTCGAGGCCGACCCGCACGACGAGCGCCGCACCTTGAAGAGCGGCCAGCCGTCCCGGCGTCACCTCGACGGTATGAGGGTCCTGGCCGGGCGAAGCCAGCGCCTCCACCCGTACACGGTCGCCGCCCACTTCCTCGAGGAGCGCCTTGAGGTCCGTGGAGGTGGCCACGACGGCAAGCGCGCCGCCGCCCCACGCGGGAGTGGCGGTCCACCACGTGGCCGCGGCGGCCCAGAAAACGAGCGCGGCGCCGAGGAGCGCCCGCTGCACTGAAGCTACTTCTTGGCGGTGAAGATCGATTTCGGAATCATGCAGTGCACGCCCTTGCGGACGTTCACCACCTGGGTTACCACGCAGTTCGTCGTTATGGACGCCAACGAGTAAGCCTCGTAACGGTCGAGGGTGACCAGCTTCTGCTTCAACAGGAAGTCGACCATCTCGCGCGCGGCGGCAACCATCGCCTTGTTCAGGTCCTCGTCGTACCCCATGAGGATCCAATGGGTCTTGGTCTCGAGCCGGGGCCATTCCAGCTTCATGTCCTTGCGGACGATGAGCTGCATGACGATCTCCCGGTATGCGCACTCAAGCGCGGTCAGATTCAGTTCGGTACCTTGCCGGCAGTGCGCATCACCCACCCAGACAAGCCCTCCTTTGAGGAAGATGGGGACGAAGAGGGTGGTCCCTTCCTGAAGCTCGTTGATGTCCATGTTGGATGCGTTCTTCCACGGCCTGAGCGTGGAGACCGGAGCCATCGGGTCTGTCGAGCCGCCCTTGCGCGGAGAAGGATCCGTGGGATCGATGCCGACGGCGAGCGTGCCGGGGAACGGCTGGAGATCGATCATGACGCCCGGCTTGAACTCGGCTTGACGTTTTTCCCAGTCGAGGTAGAAGTACTTCACAAATCCGTCAGGGAACTCGGGCGCCAGCGCGCCGATGGTCGGGAATTCCTTGCCCGGCAGGTTGAAGTTGAAGCCGAAGGCCTTGGGTATGATTTTGAGGATTCGAATTTCCATCACGTCGCCCGGCTCGGCCCCATTCACGTAGATGGGACCGGTCACGGAGTGCGGGCCGCCACCGGGATTGGCCTTCCGGAGCGCGACGATCTCCTCGATGGTCGTGCCGGGCTGGATCTTGTTGTGGGAGTGCATCATGGTCTCGACGGCCACCGTATCGCCGGACTTGACGACGAGCTTGGGCGGCTCCTTGGGATCGAGCCAGCCCCATTGCGTGGTCTCGAGGGTGGCGGCGAGCACGTGATACTTGCCGCCGCCCATGGAGACGGCGCGATCGCGCTTGGCCTCCTCCATCGGTTGCTGCGCGACGGCGTAGAGGCCGGCGCCGAAGAGGAGGGCGAGGGCGGCCAGGCCGCTGAAGAGAGCCTTGCGGGTGCGGAGCTTCATCATCATGGGGGCCTCCTTTGGTGTGAGCGGGTCGAACCGTGACGAACTCCACGCCCGGACACCGTCGGCCGGACCGGCGCGCATTCTAGCGCGTTTCT